>JBAPMH010000057.1:0-35225 GCA_049278515.1 Chthoniobacterales bacterium | reverse complement strand
AGCGAAGGCGGAAAGCGTTCCATTGGCGGCGGACGGACTCACCGAGGTTATTCGTTTGGCCGGCGCCGGCGGTAAGAATAAGGATGAGGAATCAGCGGACTGCGCTGGTCACTGGCGCCAACAAAGGGATCGGGTTTGAGGTTGTGCGCGAGCTCGCGCGACTCGGACTCCGCGTCTTTCTCGGCGCCCGCAACACGAAGGCGGGTCGGGCCGCAGCGGACAAGTTGAGCAAGGATGGCAGCGTCTCGTTTCTCGAGATCGATGTTTCGAATGCCGAGAGCATCCAACGTTCCGCGGATGAACTCGCGCGCCAGACGGATCGGCTCGACGTCCTCGTAAATAACGCCGGCATCCTCCTGGATGAGGACAAGGATGCGCTCACCGTCACGCCGGAAATTTTCGAAACGACCTTGCGCACGAACACGCTCGGGCCCTGGCTCGTTGCGCAGGCATTCGCGCAGCTGCTCAAAAAAAGCAGCGCGCCGCGGATCGTGAATGTGTCGAGCGGCGGCGGCCAGCTCGAGGATGGCGCCGATGGTTGGGCGCCGTCTTATTGCGTTTCGAAGACGGCGTTGAACGGCGTCACGGTGCAGCTCGCGGCCGCTTTGCCGAAGTGCGCCGTGAACAGCGTCTGTCCCGGCTGGGTCCGGACAAACATGGGCGGCGAAAACGCCACGCGTTCCGTAGCCGAGGGCGCCGCTACGATCGTCTGGCTCGCCACCGACGCGCCTCACGATCTGACCGGCAAATTCGTCAAGGACCGGAAAGTGATTCCCTGGTGAACGAAGAGACGCGCCTTCAAATCCCGTTGTAACGTCATCCCGAGCGGAGCGAAGCGGAGTCGAGGGACCCCGTGGCGCGTCGATAGACTTTCGTTGCTGCCGCGTTGGCTCTTCCAATACTGATCACTTGTCACCTGTCACGCGTCCCTTCACCATCTCCCCATGACCGCCACCGCCGAACCCGATGACGCCGCCCCATTGACCGGGGAAGAACACATGCCCGGTTTCCTCGGCCATCCGCGCGGCCTCTGGTTTCTGGCCTTCACGGAAGCGTGGGAACGCTTCTCCTACTACGGCATGCAATCGCTCCTCGTCCTTTACATGGTGAAGTATCTTCTGTTGCCGGGGCGGATCGAGCGCGTGATGATCTTCGACGCGTTTCGCCAGCTCCCTCTGTATAGCGGACTCGACGGACAGCCGCTCGCCTCCGCCATCTTCGGCACCTACACCGCGAGCGTTTACCTCACTCCCATCTTCGGCGGCTTCCTCGCCGATCGTCTCCTGGGCCGGCGCCGCACCGTCCTGCTCGGGGGCCTCACCATGGCCGCGGGCCATTTCCTGATGGCGTTCGAGACAGCATTTCTTTTCGCCCTTCTTTGCCTGGTGCTCGGCTGCGGCATGTTCAAGGGCAACATTGCCAGCCAGGTCGGCGCGCTTTACAAACCGGCAGACCTTCGCCGCGCCGATGCCTTCCAGATTTTCTACCTCGGCATCAACGCCGGCGTGATCATTTCGCCACTCATTGTAGGTTCGCTGGGCGAGAAAGTTGGGTGGCACTACGGGTTCGCCGCGGCCGGCATCGGCATGCTCCTGGCCATTGGCATTTATCTGTCAGGCCAAAAATATCTGCGGGCGAGCGACAACGATCCGCGCCTTGCCGCCGTAAAGAACGCGCCGAAGGCCAGGCTGACCCGGCGAGACTTGACCTCCGTCATCGCCCTCATCCTCCTTATCCCGGTCGTGGCGGTGGCGTTGATTCCGAACAACCAGATCTTTAACGCCTACCTTGTCTGGGGCGACCGGCAGTTCGACCTCGTCTTTATGGGCAAAACCCTGCCGACCACCTGGCTCGTCACCCTCGACGCCATCGTTAGTGTGAGTTTCCTGGCGATCGTCGCGATCTTCTATCGCTGGTACGGGAAGCATTACCGCGAACCCGACGAAGTCATGAAGCTCATCATCGGTTCCGCCTTCTCAATCTGCGGCGCTCTCTGCCTTTTCGCCGCCGCCGCTACTCAGGCGCCCGGGCAAAAGATCGGGCTCTTCTGGCCGGTCGCATTCCATTTTCTGAACAGCATCGCGTTCGCCCACATGCTGCCGATCGGCCTCGCTTTATTCGCGAAGTACGCGCCGAAAGCGATCAATGCCACGATCATCGGCCTTTACTATCTCGCCTTCTTCCTCGGTAACACCATGGTCGGCTGGGTCGGCGGTTTCCTCGAGAAATGGCCCACCACCAATTTCTGGCTCCTCCATGCCGGCTTCGCCCTTGGCTCCGGCCTCTGTTTCGTCATCTTTAAATTCGTGGTCCAGCGTCATCTAACGACCGAAGACACGGTGACCGCATAACTTTTCGATGGACCCAGGTGACGCGCTCTCCACCGCTGCGCAGATCGCAGTCGCGCTGGCTGGCTTTGCCGGCGTGGTGGTGGCGTTTCGCAGAGGGTCGCTCCACGACTGGGCGCCAATCGACCGGTTTCGCCTCTGGCTTTTGCTGGGGAACTCGCTTGTGCCGCTGTTTGGTGCCTTGGGTGGCCTGCTTCTCCTGACGATCGAGCCGCGGCCGCTCTGGATCTGGCGTTGCGGCAGCGGACTTTTGTTGCTGTTGAGTGTTCCGTTCGCGGTCCTCAGCCGAAAGCGCCAGGTAGAACTGGGACCTTCCGTCGTAGCGCAGATGGGCGCATTTCGTTATGTCTTTTATCTCTTCGGCGCCATCGGCGGAGTCGTGGCGCTTTTGCAGATTTACAATGTGATCGCAGCGGGCGTTTTCTCTCTGTTCTACGCCGCCATCGTCTTTCCCCTCGCCATCGGTGCGCTGCAATTTGCCCGCATGATTCTTCTGCCGCCGAACGCGAACAAGAGCTAGCGCCCGTCGGCCTCTGCGTCGCGTTCCTCGTGAGCCGACGCCTCGAAGTTGAGGCGGTGTAGCGACGGCGCTCTGTCGCCGTAAATACGCGTTCAATTGTAGGGCGTCTGTGTCAGACGCCAACTCCCGCGGCGTTTCGCAGAAACGCCCTACAAAGGGGATCCCCCTTTGTGAGTTTTGGGTGAGCCATTGAACTCCCCGGCGAGAAGGAGAGAGTCCATCTCGCGTGCAAATCCAAATCGACGACCTGAGCGGGCCCGAGATCGCGGCCCTTCTGGCGGAGCATCTCGCCGGCATGCGCAGTCTGTCGCCGCCCGAGAGTGTCCATGCTTTGCCTTTGGACGGCTTGCGGCAGCCCGAGGTCACCTTCTGGAGCGTGTGGAAGAACGGCGAGCTCCTCGGCTGTGGCGCCCTCAAGGAGCTGGATCCGGGGCATGGTGAGATCAAGTCGATGCGGACGGCGTCAGGGCATCTGCGCAAAGGAGTCGCGCGCGCTCTGCTCCAGCACATTCTCGGGGAGGCCGGGCGCCGCGGTTATCGCAGGGTAAGTCTCGAGACCGGCGCCCAGCCGGGCTTCGAGCCGGCTCGCCAGCTCTACGCGCGTGCCGGCTTCACTGCCTGCGGGCCATTCGCTAATTACACGAACGATCCGAATAGCGTTTTCATGACGAAGGAGCTTTGAGTTCGACGCGATGACGACAGCGATTCCGTTAACCGAAAGGCTGCTAATAAACGCCGGCGGCTGGCCTGCAATGAAAGCCGCGCGGGACGTGGTCAGAGCAGGCCGTGTCACCGAAGCCCGTTACGAGCCGCCTTTGCTCACGGGTTTCGTGCGCGAAGGCGCGAAGAACTTCCGCTCCGGGCTGCGCATCAAAAGCGCGGCTGACGTGGAGAATCTCTGCACCTGTTGGGAATCGCGCTCGAGCGGCAAGATTTGCGGACATTCTGTTGCCGTAGGCCTCGCCATTCTGCGTCCTGTTCCGGCAATCGTTCCTGAGCAACCGAAGATCGAGGAGGCGCCGATCGGCCCGAACTTCGTTCCGATCGGAAGCGAGCCGGCGAAGTCCGTGAAGCTGCACCTGATTCTTCCCCCGAACTTCATGTCGGCCTGGGCAAAAGGGCAGGTCATGCTTGTCGTCGAAGCGGAAGTCGCCGCGAATCGCACGCTGCTCTCCGCCTTGCCCAAAGACGCGACATTCGCCTGCGACGAGCGGGACCTCGCCCTGTTCGAAGGGTTGCGCGCGTTCCCTGCGATCTTCACCAGCGGTATGGCGCTGGCGTCCCGCGATGCGTTTTTGCGATTGCTCCCGTCGCTTCAAAACCATCCGCGCGTCACGTTCGGAAAAACCGCGCAGGCAGTGATCTCGCCAGTGGCGGTTCGCCCGGAGCTCGAAGTCCAGCAGCGTGCCGGCGGCGGGATCACGGTGAAGCCGAGGTCCAAGCCGAACACGATGCTGCTTTGGAACGCGACCGACGCCTGGCTTTTGCGCGACCGCGAATTCTTGCGTTACGGCGAAGCTTTGCCAACGGGCGTTGCGCGCCTCCTCGGGTCGCCCCTCGAACTGGAGGGCGACCGCGCCCTGCAATTCCTCGCGTTCGAACTTCCGCGGCTGCGCGAGGCGTTCGAGATCAGCGCCGGCGAAAGCGTCCGGCTGCCCGAAGTTATCCCCGCCTCGCCGGCATTCGCGTTGCGCCTGGCGGGCACACTCAACAGCGTCACCGGCGAGTTGCTCTGCACGTATGGCGATCGCCCCGCTTTCAAAGCCTCCACGAGCGAACAGGACCAGTTCGTGTTCCGCGACCCACAGAACGCCGAGCGGATCCTGCTCCGCAACATCCCCGCCGAAAGGGCCGCCGTCGCGCGCCTGGAACGGGCCGGTTTCGCGCGGACCGATGCCGCGGGTTTCGTGCTGCACGGTCAACCCGAAGTCGTGCGCTTCTTCGCCAGTGACTACCCGAAGTTCCAACGCGATTGGAACGTCACTCTGACGGCGCAAGTCGAGAAGTGGACCAGCGAAATCGAGCGGGTCACGCCCAGGCTCGAGATCGTCGGTTCGGGGGTGGACTGGTTCGAGGTGCGCTATTCGCTCGTCACGCCGGGTGGCGAGGTATTTTCCAATGCCGAAATCCAGCAGTTGCTCCGGTCCGGCCGAAACCAGACCCGGCTTAAGAACGGCCGCCTCGCCGTCATCGACACCGCGGGGCTCGAGGATTTCGAGCAGGTAATTCGCGATTGCGATCCGGCCCAGACGCAGCCGGGCCTTTACCGGATCAATCGGGCGCACGCCCCTTACGTTGAAGAAACGGCGCGCGAGCTCGGATCGGCCATCGCCGATCGGCGGGATGCGTTGAAGAAATTCATCACCAGCGCGACCGCGCCCGTGGGCGACGCGAAGGGAAAACTCGGTTCGCTCGCGACGATCTTGCGGGAATACCAGGTCGCCGGCTTTGAATGGCTGAGCCGGCTGGCGGCGAACAATCTCGGCGGCATCCTCGCGGACGAGATGGGCCTCGGCAAAACCGTTCAAACCCTCGCGTTTCTCCGCGCCCAAAAGGGCTCTTTGGCAGGGCGAGACGCCATCGAGACTGCCCGGCCCGCGCTGATCGTTTGCCCGACATCGCTCGTCACGAATTGGCAGAGCGAGGCGCAGAAGTTTACCCCAGAGTTGAAAACGCTCGTGCTCGAAGGAGCAAAGCGCGCCGCGCTCTTCAGTTCCATCGAGGCGGCGGACATCGTCATCACCAGCTACGCGTTGCTTCGTCGCGACATCGAGGAACTGCGAACGTTCGAGTTTTCCACCGCCGTGCTCGACGAAGCGCAGCACATCAAGAATCCCGAGACGCAAAACGCCCAGTCGGCCTTCGCCCTGCGAGCGAAGCACCGTTTCGTTTTGACCGGCACGCCGATGGAGAATTCCGTGCGTGATCTCTGGTCGATCATGAATTTCTCTCTCCCCGGCTATCTCGGGCCGCACAAGGATTTCCGCGAGCGCTACGAGCTCCCGCTGGCGCGCGGCGCCGCGCCCGAGATGCAGCGGCGACTTTCCCGGCGTTTGCAGCCGTTCCTCCTCCGGCGCCGGAAACGCGATGTCGCCAAAGACCTGCCGGAGAAGATCGAACAGGTCGTTCCGTGCAGCCTCACGAGCACTCAACGTAGCGCCTACGACGCACTTCTCCGCGAAATCCAGAGCGGCCTCGGCTCCACCAGGTTAAAGGCAAATGCCGGCCCCCAGCGCATGCAGATGCTGACCGGCCTCCTCCGCTTGCGCCAGGTCTGTTGCGATCTCCGCCTCGTCGGCCTCGAGAAGGAAGATCCCTCCGCCAAGCTCGAACTCCTCGACGAACTGCTGGGCGAAGCGATCGACGGCGAGCATCGCGTCCTCGTCTTCAGCCAGTTCGTTTCCATGCTCCACCTCGTCCGCGATCGCCTGGAGGAGCGGAAGCTCTCCTATTGCTACCTCGACGGCTCGACCAAGAATCGCCAGGAAGAAGTGAACCGCTTCCAGAGCGACGACACCATCCCGGTGTTCCTGATCAGCCTGAAAGCCGGCGGCGTCGGCCTCAATCTCTCCGCCGCCGACACCGTGATCCACTTCGATCCCTGGTGGAACCCGGCCGTCGAAGCCCAAGCCACCGACCGCGCCCACCGCATCGGCCAGACCCGCGTCGTCACCGCCTACAAACTCATCGCCAGAGACACCGTCGAAGAAAAAATCCTGAAACTTCAGGAAAAAAAACGCGCCGCCATCGACGCCGCCCTCGACAGCGAAGAGCCCTTGATGACCGGCCTCACGACAGACGAACTCGAAGAGCTCCTGAGCTGACGTTGCCCCAAGGACGCGGCCAATCGGCTCTATTACCTCGCGTTCTTCGCCGCCAACTCGATAGTCGACCTCATCGAGATGAATTGGGTAACGGTTATTTGATAGAACGTCGCCGATTCGCGTGGTAAATTTCGCCATGACCAGAACGACATCAGCCGTGAAAAAACCAGCGGTTGCTGTGCGAGAACACGAACAACTGTATTTAGTACGAAAGCCAGCTAACGGGGCGTCGGGTGTCACGAATGGATTTCGCCATCACAGGCGCAAAGAAAAACGCGCGGATGGCGCAGTAGAAATCCTAGACCCGGAAAAGTCGCTGGGCGATTTCGCTGACAACAAGCGCGGTGCTATTAATCAGTTGTTGGCGCTGAATGCGCATTATCGAACGCAGCCGTGGCCGACTCCCTACGACCAGACACATCACAGGCTGCGGCTGGGCGACGCACGCGATCTGTCGTGGATTCCGAACGGGGGCGTTCATCTTGTCGTTACCTCACCGCCGTATTGGACGCTAAAGAAATACGAAACCAACAAGCGTCAACTCGGCGAGATCGAGGACTATAACAAGTTCCTCAATGAGTTGGACAAGGTCTGGCGCGAATGCGCCAGAGTACTGGCGCCGGGAGGAAGAATCTGCTGCGTTGTGGGGGACGTGTGCATTCCGCGTCGACAAGGTCGACACCTTGTGATGCCGCTGCACGCCGACATCATGGTCCGCGCCCGCTCCCTGGGCCTTGACGCGCTGACGCCGATTCTGTGGTTTAAGATCGCCAACGGGATCACCGAAGCTAAAGGCAATGGTTCAGGATTTTACGGCAAGCCTTATCAACCGGGCGCAATTATCAAGAACGACGCCGAATACATTCTGTTTCTCCGGAAAGGTGGCGAATACCGCTCACCATCAGCAACCCAAAAGGCGTTATCGATGCTGACAAGAGAGGAAATGAAATCGTGGCTTCGATCTGCCTGGACCGACATTAAAGGCGAATCAACTCGGCGCGGACATCCGGCGCCATATCCGCAGAATCTCGCTGAGCGTTTGATCAAACTCTTTTCGTTCGCGGGAGATACTGTTCTCGACCCTTTCGTGGGAACCGGCACCACAAGTCTTGCCGCAGTTGAGACCGGCAGAAACAGCCTTGGTTGTGAGATCGAGCCTGCTTATCTCAAGATCGCCGAGCAACGGCTTCAGCTTGCCACCGGGATGCCGCGAGCGTTCGGAGCAACGCACTCGACGTTAACAGTCGAGCGATGAGCAACGAGAATTACGCTCTTCTCCGCACATTTCGCACTCTCTTCGAGGGCAAACCGTACCGTCACCGTATCGCGAATCTTGGCGACCTCGTGGCTTCGAACCTTTACGAAGACTTAGTGGTCCTCGGCAAATCGGCGAAACTCACCGAGCGTGTGCAGCGCCAAGAGCGCGTTGTGAACCTCAAGAACTTGATGACGGGAAAACCCGGTCGACGCGGGGACGGAACCTTTGGTGAACTCGTTCCGGCTGCAATTGCGTTCACCGAAGAAGGAATACTCGTTGCGCGTGGGCCTGTGGCCACAATTGAGATTGGTGCCGAAACGAAAATTCTGGCCAAAGCAATGATTAAGCAGATCGATCGTGTCATAACAGATCTGCTCAATCAGGTGACTCAGTTTAAACGTGGAAGTGGAACGCCGATCTGCATCGCGTTCATCGGCATCAACTTCGCCGAGCATTACGTTTCCTTTGAAGGGCGGAAGCGGTGGCCGACGGATGGAAAACGATATAAACATCCGATTCAAGAAGCTGCTCAAGCTGAAAGGCGTCTGAACGACAAAGCTCGCGCCGCATTCGACGAATTTCAGATTCTTCGCTTCCGGGCAACGAACACGAAGCCTTACCCCTTCTCGTGGTTCGACTTGTCAGCTACTGAATTGGAATACTCCGCGCTTCTTACGCGTGTTTCACGCGAGTACGAACGCCGCTTTCCGTAGCAACTAGTGACGCTGCGGAAGATTCCACAAACATTCCATGCGCCGCCTCGTTCCGATCTTCGCCGGGTTTCTCATCCTCGCCGCCCACGCGGAAATCAACCCGGAGTGGACGGCGCCGGTGCCGCCGTTCCAAATTGCGGATAACCTCTACTATGTCGGCAGCCAGGAACTGGCGGCATATCTCGTCAAGACGTCAGCCGGTAACATATTGATCAACGCGAACCTGGAAACGTCGCCACCGCAGATTCGTGCGAGCGTCGAGAAGTTGGGGTTTCACTGGGCGGATACGAAAATCCTGCTCAATAGCCAGGCCCACTTCGATCACACGGCCGGCGCAGCGCGGATCCTGCGCGAGACCGGCGCGAAGAATATGGTCATGGATGGCGACGCCGATGTCGTGGAAAGCGGGGGACGGACGGATTTTCTCGCCCCCATCGGCGCCGTGCCGCCATACCCGCCGGCGAAAGTCGACCGCGTTTTGCACGATGGCGATAGGGTTGAACTCGGCGGGGTCGCGCTGATGGCGCACAAGACCGCGGGCCACACCCGCGGTTGCACGACGTGGACGTTGCCGGTCCATCTCCCCGGCGAGCCGGCCGATCGTTTACGCATCGTGGTTATTGTGGGCGGTATTATGTTCTGGTCGGACTTCCGCCTGATCGACGCCGGCGATCACAAGGCCTCGTATCCCGGCATCGCGGAGGATTTTGCCCACACGTTCAGCGTGCTGCGCTCGCTTCCGTGCGACATCTTCCTCGGCGCCCACGGCAGTTACTTCGGACTCAAGAGCAAGCTTCCGCGCCTCGAAAAGGAAGGCCCGCAAGTCTTCCTCGATCCGGCCGGATACAAGGAGTTCGTCGGGAAAGGGCAGGCGGCGTTCGAAGCCGCGCTAGAGAAAGAGCAACGAGCAGCCCGGCATTAAGTGCACCGGAGCAGCTTAGCGGCGGCGGATTTAGGGGCGGGTCTTCTCTGGAGCCGTCGACTTGTGGCGACGCCAATGTGGGAGGGGCCTTTGCGCCCCGATTGGTCGCCGCACAAAGGCGCCTCCCACATTGGAAGAACACTCGCACCGGCGAGCGGACCATCCGGCCGGGATCATCGATCCCGGCTACAACAGACGCGTCGCGGGAGCGACATTGCGCGGCAACCGCTCGAGCTTACTGAATGAACCGGATCGTCATCGGGTAGCGGTAGAATTTGCCGTCGCTGGCCTGGATGGCGGCGATGATGACGAAGATGGCGTTGAGGATCCAGAGGATGGCGAGGAAGACGAAGCCGACCAGGACCAGGCAGAAGACGGCGGCGATGGCGTTATAGATCAGCATCGAGATCTGGAAGTTGACGGCTTCCTTGCCGTGCGCGTCGAGCTCGGGGGCGTCGTCACGCTTAATCAGCCAGAGGATGAGCGGCCCGAGAAGGTGGCCGGGGAAATGAATGAAGACGCCGAGCAAGGCGCTGGCGTGGATAAACGCGCACCAGGTGCGGACGTTCGCGATGGCAGAGACGTTTACGGCTGGCGGCAACGGCGACGAAGACGGTGAAGTTTCCATGGCTTTACTGATTTGATGCAGGTGGGGTGAGGTTTAGATTCAAGAAATGTTGTCGCCGTTCAAACATCCGCCTGTTTCGGTAGACCGACCCCGGGGCCGGGATGACGCGACGGGACAACTTCGGTAGGATTAAGCGATGAACCAAAGCGTCCGATTGCGAAATGTAGAACAGGGCGATCTGCCCGCTTTTTTCGAACACCAGCGGGATCCGGAATCAGTGGCGATGGTCGTGTTCAACTCTCGGGAGAGGCCGGCGTTCGATGAGCATTGGGCGAAAATCCTGGCCGACGACACGAGCCTTAAGCAGACGGTGGTGGTCGACGGGGAGGTGGCGGGCAATGTGACGAGCTTTCTCCGGGATGGAGTGCGAGAGGTCGGCTACTGGCTCGACCGGGCCTACTGGGGACGGGGGGTGGCGACGGCGGCCTTGTCGGCTTTCCTCAAGCTGGAAAAAACGCGGCCGCTTTTTGCCGGGGTGGCCCGGCATAATGTCGGTTCCCTTCGGGTTTTGCAAAAATGCGGGTTCTTGTTGATTGGTTCTCCGGACCCGACATCCGCGGACAGCGAAGATGATTTGTTCCTTACCCTGACGCTGCCAGCCGGACCGCTCGCCCAGCCATTGCCGCAAACCACGTAGCGACGCGTTTAGCATTGCGTGGCAACCACGGTCGGGCGCTATGCTGCGCGGATGAAGAACGAGATTCTCATTCCTCTTCGGAAAGCGGCGCTGCTCTTAATTTTTCTGGCCGCCGCCGGCCTTCAGGCCAAGGAGCCGCCGCCAAACCATGGGTTGGGCGACATCGACCAGGTGATCGAGCAGGAACTGAAGACCTTTCAGGTTCCAGGAGTCTCGGTAGCGGTGGTCGTGGGCGATGAAGTCGTCCTGGCGAAGGGATACGGCTGGCGCGACGTGGACAAGAAACTGGCGATGACCGCGGAAACGCAGATGCCGATCGCGTCGATCACCAAGCAATTCACGGTCGCGGGCCTGGCCACGCTGGTGCGGCAGGGCAAACTCGAATGGGACAAACCGGTCCGCGAATATTTACCGGACTTTCGCCTCCACAATGAATACGCCACGGCGAACGCCACCGCGCGCGATCTCGTCACCCACCGCATCGGGCTGCCCCGGCACGACGCGATCTGGTACGGCACCGACCTGACCCGCGAACAGATTTATCATCGGCTGCCCTTCTTCGAGTTCAGCCGCGATCTGCGGGTCCGGTTTCAATACAACAACCTGATGTTCATGACGGCCGGCTATCTTGGCGGCCAGATCGCCAAGAGCAGTTGGGAAGACCTGACGAAGAACGCGATCTTTACTCCGCTCGGGATGAAGCGCTCGAATTTCAGCGTCGCCGTCATGAATGCGGACCCCAACCACGCGGAGGCTTACGAGCTGAACACGAAACGCGAAGTCGTTCGGATCGACCGCCAGCCAATCGACGCCGCCGGGCCCGCAGGCGCGATCAATTCTTCCGCCGACGAAATGGCGCGCTATGCGCGGATGATGCTGGCGGGCGGGCTTTTCGAAGGGAAACGCGTCCTCCTCGAAACGGACGTTCAGGGGATGATGCAGCCGCAAATGCCGATCGGGCCGGATCAGTTTCCCGACCTGTTCGGCTTCCGGAACTACGGGATGGGGTTGTTCGTGCAAGCCTATCGCGGCATCGAAATCGCGCACCACGGCGGCAACATCGATGGGTTGAGCTCGCTCATCGTTTGTGTGCCGTCGACGAAAATCGGCGTGGTGGTTCAGGCGAACCGATCCGGCACCAGTTTGCGGGACGCGCTTCCCTTCGAGATCATCGACCGTCTCCTCGGGCTGGAAAGCTCGGGGCTGTTCGCCCGGCATCGCGAGTTAGAAGTGAAAACGTTCGCCGGGGAGGACGCCGCCAAAGCTGAGGGCGCCAGCGATCGCAAACTCAATACGAAGCCGGCCCGGCCGCTCGCTGACTATGCGGCCGAATACCTGCATCCCGGCTACGGCTCGATGAAAGTAGCCCTGGAGAAGGACCGTTTGAAGTTGAGCTACAACAAGTTCTCCACGCCACTCGATCATTGGCACTACGAAGTATTCCGGGCGCCAGCCGACCGGCAGAACCGCTTGAGCTCGCCATGGTGCAGTTCAACTCCGATCTCAGCGGCGAAGTCGCCAGTATTTCGGTTCCGCTCGAGCCGAACGTCGAGCCGATCGTTTTCGTTCGCCAGCCTCCCGCCGAGATGCGCGACAAAAAATTCCTCGAGGCGCTGGCTGGCGATTACGACAACGGCGGCACCCCTGTGACCATCGCTGTGCGGGAGGACAACGTGCTTCAATACATCGTGCGCGGAAGTGCGCGCGAGCTTGTCCCTGTCCGCGGGACCTATTTCCGGATCAAGAACCTTACCGGGGTTGCAGTCGAATTCCTGAAGAACTCAGCCGGACAATACGACCGGATGGCGATCCACAGTGCGGGCTCCGAGAGCCTTATTGCGCCGCGGAAAAAGTAGCGAACGCTCCTCGTGCTTCGTTACTCGGGCATGGTTGCGCCGGAGCCGCCGATTTCGGCGGGGAAATCCTTCAATTTCGGCAGGCCATCCTTCATCGGGAGAACGGTTTCCTCGTAGTTGAGGTGGACGCCGGCTTTGAACCGCATGGTGGGGATAATGGCGGCAGGGAGGTCCACGAGACCCAGCGTATCATGATCGGTTTTCACAATGCCGCCGCATTCGGTGCAGAAACGGCGGTCGCTCATGGGCGACGACATGAAGTGCCCGAGCGAATCGTCACCCTTCGTCACCTTCACGTTTTCCGGCTTCCAGAGAGTGAAGGCGTTTATCGGAGCACCAAAATAAGCCCGGCAAGCCTCGCAATGGCAGTAGCCCATGGCTTCCGGCATGCCCGTGGCTTCGATTTCAACTGCGCCGCAATAACATTTTCCAGGATAGGTATCGGCCATAGGCGGTGAGCGTATGATTTGGGCGGATTCTTGGCAATGTCGAAGCCGAGCTTTGCCCTGTAGACGTCGGCCTGCGGCCGACGCGAGAGTGGCTTCCATAGCTGCCAGCGCTTTCCCTCGCGTTCGCCACAGGCGAACGTCTACAACACGGACGGTCCGAAACCAATTTTGATTTGTCGATCGGGCCCCGCTTCTGGCACGCTCGAGAGACGTGAAACAGTTGACCGCACTAACAATTGCCTTGCTGGCGCTCCTTGCTCTGGCCGGGCGGGCGGATGACAAAAAAACCGATGTTTCAAAAATCCACGGACGCATTCAGTACGTGAACAGTTTCCCCGATTACAAGGTGAAGGCGGTGACGAGTTTTCCGGACCTGCGGGTGCAAATCGTGAAGAGTTTTCCGGACAAACCGGGAATGTGGGAAATCGTCGAATCGTTTCCCGATTACAAGATCCAGATGGTGGAGTCGTTTCCGGATTTCACGGTCGAATTTGTCGAGAGCTTTCCAGGGCCGGCGAAATAGCGAACAGAAAGTCATTCCCACTCCCTGATTCAGTGGGTTCGCGCGGTCATTCCTGCCTCTCGCGACATTATGATCGGCAGCCGGAACGCCCTTAACTAGGCTCGGATGTTTATGAACGCATCCTGTACTCGCAAAAAATTCCTGCTCACCGGTGGCATCGCAGCGGTGGCGAGTCTGCTCCCTCGTTCTCGAGGCCTCGCGCAAACTTCGCCGGCTGCTCCGAGCCAGAGTCCCGGCGCGGCACCGAACGTCCCGGACCGCGGACCACAGCTTGATGCCGCCCGGGTAAAGCAGTTCGTGATTGCCGGGCACGGCAATCTTCCAGTCGTAAAAGAAATGCTCGCGGCCGAACCCGCGCTCATCAACGGGTCCTGGGACTGGGGGAGCGGGGATTTTGAGACAGCGCTCGGAGGCGCGTCCCATATGGGGCGACGCGATATTGCGGAATTCCTTCTCGAGCACAACGCGCGCATGGATGTGTTTGCCGCGGCCATGCTCGGCCAGCTTGAAATCGTCAAGGCGGCCGTGGCGGCGTTTCCCGCGATTGTGCGGGTGCCGGGTCCCCACAAGATCCCGCTCATCGCTCACGCGGAAAAGGGCGGCGCTTCCGCCGTGGCGGTCCTGGATTTCTTGCGTCCGTTGGTCGGGTAACGGGAATCAGCAAGCATGAAAATGGGAGACCGGGGATGGTGAGGTGGTGAAGCCAACCTTTCGTCGCCTGGCTCTTCTTTTTGGCGCCTGGACACTCGTCGGCGTCGTCTTTGCCGCGGTTTCCTATGCATCCGCCCTGGCGGATACTAATCGACACTTTAGTCTTTTTGACGCGCTCCGGCTGAACCTCGTCCAGTTTTATCTCTGGGGGATTTTCGCGCCGTTTCTTCTTTCGTTTAGTCGTCGGTTTCCGGTCGAGTTCCCGCCGCGCAAGAAGCGCAACCTGCTCCTTCACTTCCCGGCGCTTCTTGTCTTCGCCGGACTGCATCAGCTCATTCAGGTGGCCACCCTCTGGTCCGTCACGCCTCAGATGAGGCGGCAATGGCCGTCGATCGTTGATTGTTACCGTTTCTATTTCTGGTGGGGGTTCTATATCGACCTGATCATCGCGTTGCTGATCGTCATCGCGGTGCACGCCCTCTTTTATTACAGGCGTTTCCGGGCCGGCGAGGTCGAGCAGGCTTCCTTGAAGGCCCAGCTCGCCCAGGCGGAACTAAAGGCCCTGAAAATGCAGCTGCACCCGCACTTCCTTTTCAACACCCTGCATTCAATTTCCTCGCTCATCCTCGAAGACCCGCCCAAGGCAAACAGCATGATCGCGCGCCTCGGCGATTTTCTTCGCCTGACGCTCGAGCATTCCAATCAACAGCTCGTTACCTTGAAGGAAGAGACGGAATTTGTGCGCTGTTACCTGGAGATAGAACAGGTGCGGTTTGGCGATCGATTGACCGTAAGAATGGCCATCGATCCGGCAACGCTTTCCGCCCAGGTGCCGCATCTCATTTTGCAGCCGATCGTAGAAAACGCGATCCAGCACGCCATCGCACCGCGGGCCGCTCCCGGGCATATCTCGATCGAAGCCAGCCGGCTCGACGCCCGGTTGCGGGTCGAAGTGAAAGATAGCGGACCCGGCATGACTGCGGCCAGTAATTCACTCCAAGGCCACGGCGTAGGTCTCAATAATGTTCGAGCGCGGCTTTCGCAGATCTACAACGGAGACTTCACCTTTGCGCACAGCAACAATTCGGGAGGCGGCCTGACTGTCGTCCTCGAGGTTCCTTTCCAGCTCGAAGGATCCGGCAACTCCACCCCTTTATCATGAGCGAAACCAAAATCAGGGCTTTGATCGTAGATGATGAAGCTCTCGCGCGGAGGTTCATCCGGCGAATGTTGAAACATGAGCCGGACTGGGAGCTCGCCGGTGAAGCCAGCAATGGCAAAGAAGCCGTCGAAATGATCAGGACCCATCAGCCCGACATTGTGTTCCTCGATGTGCAGATGCCGGAGATGGATGGCTTCGCCGTTCTGGAGACATTGGGAATCGGACATTTGCCGGACATCGTTTTTACGACAGCCTACGAGTCGTATGCGATCCGTGCGTTCGAGCTTCACGCGCTCGACTATCTGTTAAAGCCTTTCGATCAGCAGCGGTTTCGCGATGCGATCAAGCACGCCAGGGAGCGCCTGCATTCCCGGCAGGAGAATGACGGGCGTCTCCAAATCGGAGCGCTTCTCGAAAGGATCAACTCCAAACAGGCTTACCTGGACCGGCTGATCATCAAGGCGGATGGGCGCATCACGTTTCTGGATACGCGCGAGATCGACTGGATAGAAGCCGACGACAAGTACGTCCACCTTCACACTGCCAAGGGCGCCCGGATGGTTCGCCAAACCCTCACCGCGATGGAGACGCAGCTGGATCCCGCGAAGTTTGTCCGGATTCATCGCTCAACGATGGTCAACGTCGAGCGCATCAAGGAACTTCAGCCGTTGTTCAACGGCGAATACTCCCTCCAGCTGGAGGACAAGACCAAGCTGACGCTTAGCCGCACCTACAAGGACAAGTTGTTCGGCCTTCTCGGAAAGCCGCTTTAGCTGTCTCCCCTCACGCCTGCATTTTGTCGGCTCGCGCCGCGAGTCGAAGCCTCTACGACATTGTTGTCGATCATTCCCGCGCAGCGGCCTTATGGACTCGGTAACAAAAAGGAGGCTTATGTTAAGAACACTAATCATCTGGGTAATCGCGCCGTTGCTGCTGTTTTCTGGGAGGAGCGACGCCGCGACCGGTAAAAACGCGCGACAAGAAGCAATCGAAATTGTCTCTCGAATTAAGCGAGCGGACTACGAGGGAGACCGAACGACGTTAAAGAAAAGTCACGCTGAACTGACGCCCTACCTTGAAGAGCAGCAACTGGCGTCGCGGGTTCGATACTGGCGAGGGTTTGCTCTTTGGAGAAGCGCCATTAACGGCGGGAATGATCCATCGAGCGACAAGACCGAGCTGGAAAAGGAATTCATCCAGGGGGCGGAGGAGTTTAGAGAAGCGATTGCGAAAGATGCGGATTTCGTCGACGCCAAGGTCGGCCTGATCTCGTGCCTGGGCTACGTGGCGTATTATCATCGCCAGGAGAAAGATCGCCTGAGCGAGCTCCTCGGGGGAATCTTCCCCTTGGTAAAGGAGGCAAAGGCGACAGCCCCCGATAACCCGCGCCTGATCTGGGTGCTCGGCCCAATTCTTTGGAACACGCCAGCGGATCGTGGAGGCGGGATCGACAAGGTGATCGAGAGTTACGAACGAGGCCTGGAAATCTGTTCCAAAATCAAGACGCCTGAGAACGGTCTCGAGCCGTCGTGGGGAAAACCAGAGCTCATGATGAGCCTGGCCTACACCTATTTGCAGAAGAATCCGGCCGACGTGAATGCGGCGGAACGCAATGCGCGTGGCGCCCTCGAGATCGTACCTTACTGGCATTATCTGCGGGACATTCTGCTCCCGCAGATCGTGGCCGCGAAGACAAAGAATCCCTAGTGAGGTTATGTCCTTCTTGAATTCGGAAATGTCTGGAACTCTCACGCGTTCCAGGAGTGTCAGGCCCGAGAGCTCGCGACCACTCCCGGTGAAACCAACTCCAGGAGAACTCACTGATGCTGGCGGTCCGAAAAATTGGATGTCTAAAGATGCGGAGAGCCGGGTAACGCCCCGAAAAACGCTCCTTCCATTTTTCTTCTAGCCTTCACCGCTGATTTTTTTCTCGCTCCGGTTTGACTGCTAGAGACAAGCTGCCGCTCATGCAGATTTCAAAATTCGCGGCCACTGTTTCTCTGACCGCGCTTATCTTTCTATCCAATCACGCTGCCGGGCAGCCGGAGAAACAGACCATGAAGGCGGTGGTCGCGCATGAATATGGCGCGCCGGCAGTGTTGAAGTATGAGGATGCGCCGCGGCCTGAGCCGAAAGAAAACGAAGTGCTGGTGCGGGTGATCGCGTGCGGGGTGAACCCGGCCGATCCGCTGGTGGTTTCCGGACGACTGGCGAAGGAGTTTGGGACGCATTTGCCCCTGATCCCCGGATACGACGTGGCGGGCGTGGTCGAGAAAATCGGGACGAAAGTGATCAAGCTGAAAGCCGGCGACGCCGTTTATGGTTATGCGCTTTTTGGCGGCGGTTGGGCGGAGTATGCCGTCCTGGCGGAAAACGAGGCGGCAATCAAACCGAAATCGCTCAGCTTCTTGGATGCGGCGGCGGTGCCGCTGGCGGCGTTAACGGCATGGCAGGCCTTGGTCGACGTGGCGAAACTAAGCGCCGGCCAGACTGTGCTCATTCACGGCGGCTCAGGCGGAGTGGGCACTTTCGCGATCCAAATCGCCAAAGCGCGCGAAGCGCGAGTGATCGCGACGGCCTCGACCGCCAACCAGGACCTGCTCAAAGAGCTCGGGGCGGATGTGGCGATCGATTACACGAAAACCAAATTTGAAGAAGTGGTGAAGGATGTGGATGTGGTCCTGGATTCGGTCGGGCGCGATACGCTGGCCCGCACCTACGCGATTGTGAAAAAGGGAGGAATCATCGCCACTCTGGTTTCGCGGCTCGACCAGGGAGAACTCGACAAGCATGGGATCCGCGGCGCGTCGATTTGGGGAAAGCCGGATGCGCTCGAGCTGGCTGAGATCACGAGGCTGATTGAAGAAAAGAAAATCAAACCTGTCGTGAGTCAGGTCATGCCGCTGAGCGACGCCATCAAAGCGAGCCAGCAGGCGGCGACGCATCACACGCGCGGCAAGATTGTGCTCAGGATCGCCGAGGAACCGAAGAGCTGAGGCGAATTTTTTTGCGGATCGGACTCGTCAGCGCCTCAGTCTGGACTAAGTTCACAAGATCATGTCTGACGTAACGATCGAGATCATCAAAAACGGACCTTACATCGTGACCGGGCGCGCGGACCTGAGAGACGATGGCGGAAATGCATATCCGGCCAAGGATCGGGTCGCACTTTGCCGCTGTGGCGCTTCGACGACCAAGCCGTTCTGCGACGGCACCCATTCCAAGATTGGATTTCAAGCAGCGGAGAGGGCGGTCCCGGATTCCGCGGAGGGTTAACGTGAGCACGACGAATCAGATGCCCAAGCCGGACCCCAAAGCCGTCACCGGCGTTAAACCGGCCAAGGCGAAACCGGTCATCCTTCTCCTCGAGGAGTATGAAGATTTATTGGATGAATTGCAGGACCTGGCGACGAACGCGCGCCGGCTGAATCAGACGACCATCCCGCTGGCGGAAGTGCGGAAGCGGATGAACAAGGTCGCGGCGTTGCGCCGGTGAGAGGTGGACCGCGGCTCGGAGCGCACGATCCACCTCACCGATATTCCTAGAATTCGACTGACAGCCCGGCGTAACCGCTCCGGCGCGGCGCGGGCTCGATCAGGCCGTTCAAGAACACGCGCGAATAATATTTCTCATCCGCCAGGTTTGAGACGCCAGCGATCAGGCGCAGGTTCTTCGTGATGTACCACTCACTCGAAAGGTTCCAGACCGTGTAGGACGGAATAATGGCTGGAACCAGCTCCGGCGAGGCGACTGTCGGGACCGCCGGGTTGCCCAGGTTATTGTCGGCCCAGAATTGCTCGGTCACGTGGACGCCGGAAAGCGTGACGCGGAAGCATTTTTCTTTTTGGAAAGTGATGCCGCCCTTCCAGAGGAATTCCGGCGCGTAGTTCGGCGTGTTGCCGACAAAGGTCCGAGTGGTTCCCGGCACGAGCAGCTCGCTCTCCGTGTATTCGGCTTCCAAGTACTGGAAGTTGCTGAAGACGATGAGCTGAAGCGGATGCGACGGCTCGGAAACGACCGAAACGTCCTTGCCGGACTTCGGGTCCGTCGTCGTGGAGGCAACGATCTCGTGCTGGAAGGGCGCCAGGAGATCATAGGAGAATTCCGCCTCGACGCCGCGATGGCGCGTGTTGCCGGTGTTCTGAACGAAGAAAAGCGTGCTGCTGCCGCCGATGTTCACGTTCTCGGTCCGTTTTTCGAATTCCATCCAAAACAGACCCACGTCATACCAAAGTCCTTTGATCGGGGTGCCGTGAACGCCGAGCTCGATGTCGAGCGAGTTGAACGGATCGGGTATTGGCTGGCCCGGCTGGATGGTGCGCGAGGTACCGGCGATATCGAAAAACCGAGTCGGCCGCCAGCCCGTCGTGGCGCTGAAGTAGGTCTCGTTGCCTTTACCGAAATCATTGCCCAATCCAATGCCCCAGAGCGGAATCCAATGATCGGCGCTAATGCTGGCCGGGCCGGTCTGGACTGTGACCGGAGGCGTGACCGTTGGGTTCACGAGCCACGGAGCGAAGGTCGAATCGACCTCGACGTTCTCATGATCGAGCCGGAATGACGGAACGATGTGGAAGCTGCCGATGCGAATCAGGTCCTCAATGAAAAACGCCTGGTAATCAGCCGTGCGATCCTGGAGGAGCGGGATGGAGCCGGAGGTCGAGCCGCGCGGCGCGTATAAAAAGTTCGGACCAAAAAAGGCTGGAGAAGCCGGGTTGTTATTCAGCGTGTAACGAGTGAACGGCGCCTCGCCGTGATAGGCCACACCGCCGAAAGTGAGCGCGCTCCCCTTGAACATGGTGCCTTGGCCCCACTTCACTCGGAACCGCAGATCGATCCCGCCGTTGTTGAACTCTTCATATCCAAACGTCGTGCTCGTGGGGAAAACGGTCGGATTGAGCGACGTCGCCGGGCCGAGGTTTCCGGCGCTACGCGCGTCGATGTCCTGATGCGTGAACCAGGCTTTTGCCTGCATCAGCCAGTCGTCGCTCAGATTTACTTCATAACGTAAAACGAAGTTGTAGCGGTCCACCCAGTTTTCATTGTAAGGCGTCGTCGAAAAATCCTGGTTATTTTCGAACTGCGCCAGGGTGAGCCTGCCCGGGTCGCCGCCGTTGAATCGGCTGGCGTGAACGTCGAACGCGATGAGCTGGTTGTTCGAGGGCCGATAGCCGAGATAACCGTTCGCCTGCCAGAGATCGTACCAGCCGTTGTCGCGCTGGCCGTCGGACGTCTGGTAATCGGCGTCCATCCGAAACTCGAGTGGGCCCTGCGCTTCCTGGACCGAGGCGTATGTGTTGTAGAAGCCGTTGCCGCCGCCGGTTTGCTCGAAGAAACCGCTCCAAGGCGTCCCCGGGACCGGGTGTTTAGTCACGAAATTAATCGCCGGCGCCGGCTCAGGTCCGTAAAGGAGGCTGCTGCCGCCGCGGATGAATTGAATCTCGCTGATGCTCTGTGGGACCGGCTGGTAATAGAGCGTCGGGAAGCCGATCCATTCCGCCATCATCGGCAAACCGTCCTGGAGAAAGAGGGTGTATTCGGATTCCTGTGGGTTGCCCAGGCCGCGATAGCTGTAATTGAATTGTCCGGGATTCTGCTGCTCGGAAACGACGAGACCGGGCGCCTTGGTAAATAGTTCCTGATTATTGTTACCCTGGTTCGGCGCCTCTTTGTCGAGGCGAATCACCGAGGCTTTTTTCGTGACGGTGATTTGGGTCTCCGAGACTTCCCGCATGATGTGCTCGAGCTTCGGGCGGGTGTCATCGTGCGGATGCGGAGTGGCGACCGGCTCGGCGGTCACGGTTATTCTCGGGGCGGTGACGTCCTGAGCGCGGAGCGTCAGGGGAGACGCGACGGCGATGAGAAACGCGATCACGCCGATCAGCCCCCGGTTGATTGATCGGAAAGGGAATTTGTTGTTCATGGTCTTCGTTGAATTTGGTTTTTGGTTAAGGCTTCCTCCGCCGGCGATGCCAAACCGCGCCGGTGGATTACAAAAGCGTAATCTCAAGCACAAGCCTTTTTTTACAATTCTGTCATCTTCCGGTCCGTCTCCCCGAGGATAGGAAAATTATCCTTGTCGCGGGGGAATCGTTTCATTACAAAAATGTCATGAACGTCTCCCGCTCCCTCGCGGTCCTCCTCCTTTGCTTACTCATTGCCGGGCTCGCGCCAGCCTACGGACAAACTTCTCAGACCCCCAATGTCGTCGTGGTTGGCGAAGAACTGCCCAGCGCTTATGGCGCGCCGCCGGGCATTTCGCGAACTCGCTTTTCGCCGACCGTGACGGCGTATGTCCTGCCCCCCTGGTGCTTCTACTTTGGCTCGATCTGGCAGGGGGACATAAGTGGTGCTCCTCCGTTTCATCAGTTCACGCAGGAGGTGGAAATGGGGTTGCCGGGCCGCTTCGGTCTCGCCAGCGAGGTTACATTCCAGCGCTTCGGCGGTGGGGGCGACCTGCGAAGCATCGCGATCGAAGGCCGTTACGCCCTGGCTAATTGGAACAAGATCCCACTCAATCCAACGATCTTTTTGGAGTACAAGTTTGGCGTAGGCAATATCCTTCAGGAAGAGGGCGAGATGGAGGAGGAAGAGATGAAGGATGGAGCCTTCAAATCGCTGCGGAAACTGACCACAAGGATCCAGAGAATTCAGGGCAAGGAGCCCCCCGAAGACGAAAAGGAGGAGGACGAAGAGGAAGAGGCGAGAAAGATGCCGGATGCCGCTGAATTTCGGCTCCTGCTCTCGCAGGACTTTGGCGAACATTTCGAATGGGCCTTGAACGGTTTCGTCGAGCAGGAAACCGGCGGTGACCGGGGCCGCGAGTGGGGTTTCGCTCAGAGCCTCGTGACGCCGCTGACGCGGAACGAGCGTCTTAAAGCCGGCGTCGAGATGCTCTACAAGAATTTTACGGACAAGGATACGCGTGACGATCCCGAGCACAGTTTCGTGGTCGGCCCCACCGTTGCCTGGAAGCCGTCGAAGAGTACTCGCGTCGATGTATCCGCGCTGTTCGGGGTGACCGAGGCCGCGCCCGATCTCCAGGCCTTTGTCATATTCTCGTGGTTGCTCGGCAATCCCGGGAGCGGCGAGGCCGAAGCCCCCGCCTCGACGCGGAATCGCTAACCCGGCGACGAAGGAAAAGACAAGGTCACGGTAGTTCCGTGGCCTGGTTTGCTGGCGATTTGGGCGCTCCCGCCGTGGAGATCGGTGATCGATTTCACCAGGGCCAGACCCAGGCCCAGGCCATCGGAGGCGCGCGATGGATCGGCGCGATAGAAACGGTCGAACACTCGCGGCAGATGCTCCTCCGTAATCCCACTGCCGGTGTCCTTGACCGAGACTTCCGCTTGGTTGGGACGCTTCGCGATCGAGATAACGATCGCTCCACCGGCGGGTGTATGGTGCAAAGCATTTTCCAAGAGATTACTCACCGCCCTGCCGAAAAGCATCTCATCGGCCAGGATATCTCCTTCGCCGGTGCAAGTAATGGTGAGCTTTTGTTCCTCCGCCACCGGTTCGTAGAATTCGGCAATCTTTTCGATCGCCGGGCGACCGGCAAAGGATGTCCGCTGGATATGGCCTTCGGCGGCTTCGGTGCGGGCGAGAAAGAGTAGGTTATCGACGACGTGGCTAAGCCGCTGGCATTCCGCGAGGGCCGACTCGATAACGTCGCGGTATTCGTCCGCCGTTCGGCTGCGGGTGAGAGCGACTTCCGCTTCGCCGCGAATGTTCGCAATCGGAGTACGGAGCTCGTGGGCGAGATCGGCCGAGAATTGAGAAAGACGGGTGAAGGAGTCTTCGAGCCGATCGAGCATATCGTCGAAAGCAACGGCCAGCGGCTGAAGTTCGCGCGGCCAGCCCACGGCCGTCACGCGCTCGTGGAGTTGCTTTGGGCCCACTCGCTTGAGCGCCCGGGTCATCTCGCCGAGCGGCCGGAGTCCGCGCTTGGTGACGGTGATGGCGATTAGCGCCGAGGCGAGGACGCCAAGGGCGAGCACGGCCACGAGAAGCCAGGCGAACTGCTTCATAAATTGATCGTCCGCTGAACGGTCCTGGGCGAGTTGGATCGTATAAGTCTGGCCTCCCGTTTCCTGGGTTTTTGCCATGAGAGAAAACAGATGCCCGGCGCTCCGAAGATCCGTGACCCTTGGCCGGGGCGAATTGAAGTCTTCTGCTTTTGGGAAAATCTGAGGCGGAAGAAGAGCCGTCATCCCTGGTGATTCCGCGACGACTTGATTAGTGGAATCCAGGACCCTCATCCAGTAGGTGGCGCGGTCGCCGGAGCGGGCCACCTTTAGTTCTTCGGTCATCACGTGGAGACCGCCCGCCGTTTTCAATTCGGCTTGCACCGCGATGAGCTTGTCGGTCAGGACTTCGTTGTCTTCCTCGAAGGCGTGGCGCACGACGATCCAGTAAAGCGTGCCCAGGCCGCAGGTAAGGAGCAGCGCCGCCGCCAGCGTGAAGAGCACGACCAGTTGGGAAGCGATCGACCGCGGTTCAGCCGGTTTTGAGGACATAACCGGCGCCGCGGACTGTGTGGATGAGTTTCGTTTCGAACGGGTCGTCCACTTTCGCGCGCAGCCGTCGCACCATCACATCCACGACGTTGGTGTTGGTGGCGAACTTAATATCCCAAACCTGTTGGGCGATCTCTTCGCGGGAGACGACCTGGCCCGCGGAACGGACCAGGTGCGCAAGGAGGAGAAACTCTTTCGCGGTGAGATTGAGCGGAGCGCCGGAACGGGAGGCCCTGTTCCGGAGGGTATCGATTTCCAGATCGTCGATCTGCAAGCGCTCCTGCTGTTTGTCCGGCGATCGTCGCAAGATGGAACGCACGCGGGCCATCAGCTCCGAAAAAGCGAACGGCTTCACCAGGTAATCGTCCGCGCCGAGCTCGAGCCCTTTCACGCGGTCGCGCACACTGTCGCGGGCCGTGAGAAAAAGGATCGGTGTCCGCATCCCGCTTTTCCGCAGCTCCGCGACTACGGCCCAGCCGTCCATTTTCGGCAACATTACATCCACGATGAGGAGATCGTGTTTTGAGGCGCGCGCGAGATCCAGGCCGGTTTCGCCATCCTGGGCGATCTCGACCGTGAAGCCATCTTCCTGGAGGCCCTTGGCCAGAAAAGCCGCTGTCTTTTTCTTGTCCTCAATCAGAAGAACGCGCATTTGCGGAGTATAGGGCTTACGCGGCGTCACTCAAGATTGCGCGATGATCCCATCGAATATTTGCTTCGCCAAAATGTTCGGGGAGGACCATTGATCGCTATGCTTGCGCGTTTCCGGCGGCAGGGCTGGTGGAAGGTTTTGGTCGTTCCTGGAATAATTGCTGCGCTCCTCGGGACGAGCATCGCTCTCTTCAATCCGCGATTGACCCGTTACGTGGAAAGCGAGGCTTTTCGCGCGGAGCTCGAGAAGCAGACCGCCAAAGGCCTGCATTTTTCCACGGGCCGGTACGCGCCGATCCGGCGAACCGGTTTCTTGTCAGCGGCCTCCGCGCGGTTTCAGGGCCAGGATGGACAAAAGGCGCTGACGGCGATGGACGCGCGCGGGATCACGGCCCGTTTCAATCCGCTCGGAATGTTTTTGCGGCGGTGGCAGCTCGACGCCGTGCACGTGGCGGGAGGGGAAGTGGCTATTCAGGTCTACGAGCCCGAGCCGGAGCCGTCGCCCAGCAAACCGTGGTATCATATTTTTCTCCCGAATCGCGTCTATCTCGAGCGAGTCTGGTCCGAGCCGGCGGATGTGACCTGGCAATTCCGAAAGGAGAAAGGCGGCTTCTTTGGGACCCGGCTGCTGATCACACCGCATGGCCGCGATTTCGAGTACCAGGCGACGGGCGGCACGATGAAGGGCGCGCTCATCCCCGACCTTTCTTTGCGCCACACCCATCTGCTCATCACAAAGGAACTCCTCACGCTTTATGCGCTCGATCTCGCGCCTGCCGCGCAGAGCGACGGGTTCATTCACGGCGAAGGCACCGCCGGAACACGCGAGGACAAGAGCGTCAATTTTAAGGTGCGATTCGGCAAGGTGCCGCTGCGGGAATGGTTGCCCGCGAGTTGGCGCAATGAGGTGAGCGGCCTCGCTGCCGGAGATGTCCATTGGCACGGCCAAAGTCCAAAGCTCGAGGCCTCCCAGGTCGAGGGATCATTCCGGATCGAGGGCGGACGGGTCCGGCAATTGCCGTTTTTGGAGAAGCTCGCCTCGATCACCGGCAAGAAGTCGATCGCCTCGTTGGAACTAAGTGAGTGCTCCGCGGAGATGGCCTGGAACAGTCCACGGATTGAAATCAAAAACATCGCGGTCGAGGACAAACGGAAGTTTCGAATCGAAGGGGCGCTGTCGATTCGCGAGAAATCCCTGGAGGGCGCGATCCAGCTGGGCGTGGCCCCTGAATACATGGACTGGCTCCCGCACGCCGAAGTAGTGTTCCCAAAGGAACGGGCGGGATATCTTTGGACCACCGTGCATTTGTCCGGAACGATCGACAAACCGGAGCAGGATCTCAGTCCTCGCGTTGTGGAAGCGCTGAAGGAATCGCCGGGAGCGTTTCTGGGCCTTGTTTTTCGTCAGCTCGGAGATTGGTTGAGGAATGCATTCGGGGAATAGCCATTCGCGCCTTCTGATTTTTTTGGCCATTTCTTTTGGTTGGCCGATCGGCGTCCTTGAATCGGCAACCCTCGCCGGTCAGCAGGTCCAGGGTGGGAAAACGGTCGAGATTCGCTTCCCGGTCTCGAAATATTTTCAGGACATTGCGGCCCAGGGCGGTAATCCGCGGGTCGAAACCGGCCGGGCGGTCCTGACTTTCCCGCCCGGCTTTGACCCGGCGCGGCGCTGGCCTCTCTTGATCGTCACCTCCACGACGGATTATCACCGCACCAGTCCGATGGACGCGGAATGGTATCGCCCGCCGGCTGACGCCGAAGGCTGGGTGATTCTCGCCTCGGACGCAACGATCAAGGCGAAACAGGATTCCACTCCGTGGCGCTGGGTATGCTGGGTGCGGCCCTTGAAGCCTTGCGCAAAGATTGGCCTCAATCAGCCCGGTGGCCGGTTGCGTTTGCCGGAATGTCCGGGGGCGCGAAACGGAGCGGCCTGTTGGGCGCAATGCTGGCCAAGACTGGATCGGTCAATATCTGCGGCTTTTATTTCAGCGGAATCAACGACGACCGGTTGAGTCCTGCCTACAAGACCTACCAGCCGGGGCCGGAGTTTCTTAATATTCCGATTTGGATCAGTGGTGGGATGGATGACACGATCGCTACTCCCTCCTCGGAAGGCGCGGTCCACGCGTCTCTGCAGCGCACCGGATTCAAACGCGTTCGCATCGAGAGATTCATGGGCGGTCACCGCTTGAAACGCTCCGAAGTGCGGCTGGCGCTGCGCTGGTTCCGGGAGCTCGGGGGATTCTGAGCGGGGCTGATTCGTTCGTATCTTTATTCCTGCTCATGATCGTGATCTTGCTCATGATCTTTTGAGCGGGTCGGCTCCGGTGAGGAGCAAGAGCAAGAGCAAGAGAAACCGCAGAAGTTGCGATGGATTCACTCAAACTAGAGGCGCGAGCGGCACCCCGCGCGTTTAGCTCGTGATCTTCGCGTGATTTCGTCTATCGTCCGCTCGCTCCAATGCCGCGGAACAACGATCTCCACAAGATCCTCCTGATTGGCTCCGGCCCGATCGTCATCGGGCAGGGCTGCGAGTTCGATTATTCCGGCGTCCAGGCTTGCAAAGCTTTACGCGAGGAAGGCTACCAGGTCGTCCTCATCAATTCGAATCCGGCGACCATCATGACCGATCCGGAATTCGCCGATCGGACCTATGTCGAGCCGATCACCCCCGAAGTGATCGAAGCGATCCTGGAGCGGGAAAAACCAGACGCGATTCTGCCGACGATGGGCGGCCAGACGGCGCTGAATGCAGCCATGGAGCTGAATCGCAACGGGGCCCTGGCGCGGCACAATGTGAAATTGATCGGAGCCAACGCGCAGGCGATTGCCAAGGGCGAAGACCGCCAGCTCTTCAAGGAAGCGATGCTGAGGATCGGCCTCGATGTTCCGCGCTCCGGCATCGCGCATTCGATCGCGGACGCGATCCGGATCGCCGGCACGATCGAGAAATTCCCCCTGATTATTCGCCCGGCCTTTACCCTGGGCGGAGCGGGCGGCGGCATCGCCTATAACCGCGATGAGCTGGAGGAAATCGTCGACCGCGGTCTGGCGCTTTCGCCGGTCACCGAAGTGCTGATCGAGGAATCGCTCGTTGGCTGGAAGGAGTTCGAGATGGAAGTGATGCGGGACCGCGCGGACAACTGCGTCGTCATTTGCTCGATCGAAAATTTCGACGCCATGGGCGTTCACACCGGCGACTCGATCACGGTCGCGCCCGCCCAGACGCTGACCGACAAGGAATATCAAATGATGCGGGACGCATCGTTCGAGGTCATCCGCGAGATCGGGGTGGAGACCGGCGGCTCGAATATCCAGTTTGCGGTCAATCCGGAGAACGGCCGGATGGTGGTAATCGAAATGAACCCGCGCGTTTCGCGTTCGAGCGCGCTCGCCTCGAAAGCGACCGGGTTCCCGATCGCGAAGATCGCGGCGAAACTGGCGGTGGGCTACACGCTCGACGAAATTCGGAACGACATCACGCGGGAAACGCCGGCAAGCTTCGAGCCGACCATCGACTACTGCGTGGTCAAGGTGCCGCGGTTTACCTTCGAGAAATTTCCCCAGGCCGATCCGACGCTCACCACTCAAATGAAAAGCGTGGGCGAAGCCATGGCCATTGGGCGCACCTTCAAGGAAGCGCTCCAAAAGGCGCTCCGGTCGCTCGAGATCAAACGTTTTGGGTTATGCGGGGATGGGAACGAAAAACGGGTGGATGCAGAGACGCTCCGCCTGAAACTCGCGATCCCGAATGCCGAACGCATTTTCCACATCGCGCAGGCGTTCCAGGACGGCATCTCGATCGACGAAGTCTTTGAGCTCACGAAAATCGATCGCTGGTTTCTGCACAACCTGCGGCAAATTGTGGACGAGCAGGCCAAACTGGCCTCCGGATCTCCCGACCTGCGCCGGATAAAAAAGCTCGGGTTTTCGGATCGCCAGCTGGCGGTCGCCCGTGGAGTTTCCGAGTCGGAGATTCGCGCGGAACGGAAAGCCGCCGGCGTTATTCCCACCTATCGCCTGGTCGATACCTGCGCGGCGGAGTTCGAGGCCTTCACTCCCTACTATTACTCGACCTACGGGACCGAGAACGAAATGCGGCGGACGGACCGGCCAAAGATAATGATCCTCGGCGGCGGGCCGAATCGCATCGGACAGGGAATCGAATTCGACTACTGCTGTGTCCACGCCGCCTTCGCCCTGCGCGAGATCGGATTCGAAACCATCATGGTCAACTCGAATCCGGAAACGGTTTCGACCGATTACGACACGAGCGACAAACTTTATTTCGAGCCGCTTACTCTCGAGGACGTGCTCAACATCTATGAGCAGGAACGCCCCGAAGGCGTGATCGTTCAGTTTGGCGGACAAACCCCGCTTAATCTGGCGGCGGGCTTGAAAGCCGCCGGCGTTACCATCGTCGGCACGCAGCCGGAAAGCATCGAAATGGCAGAGGACCGGAAGCTCTTCGCCGCCATGCTCGATAAACTCGGCTTGCGCCAGACCCCGAGCGGCTCGGCGGTCAGCCCCGAGGAAGCCCTCGCGATTGCGGACCGGATTGGCTACCCGGTGCTCGTCAGGCCGTCGTTCGTTTTGGGTGGCCGGGCGATGGAGTTGGTTTACAACGGCGACGATCTGCGTCGTTACATGCAGAGCGCCATCGAAGTCAGCCCGGACCGGCCGGTGCTCGTGGACCGGTTCCTGGAGGATGCGATCGAGGTCGATGTCGATTGCATTGCCGATGGCGAAACGAGCGTCATCGGCGCGGTCATGGAACACATCGAGCAGGCCGGCATTCACAGCGGGGACAGCGCCTGCGTCATTCCGACGTTCTCTCTGCCGGACGCCGTCCTGCAACAGATCCGGACCGCCACGAAAGAGATGGCGCGCGAGCTAAAGGTGCGCGGCCTTATGAACGTCCAGTTCGCAGTGAAAGGGGAGGACGTTTATGTCCTCGAGGTGAATCCGCGGGCCTCGCGGACGGTCCCTTTTGTGAGCAAGGCAATCGGGGTGCCGCTCGCCAAACTGGCCGCAAAAGTGATGACCGGAAAAAATCTGGCCGAGCTCGGCTTTACCCAGGAAATCATCCCCCGACATTTTTCCGTGAAGGAGGCGGTATTCCCATTCCTGCGTTATCAGGGCGTGGACATCGCGCTCGGGCCGGAGATGAAATCGACCGGCGAAGTAATGGGAATCGACGCGGATCTCGGCCTGGCTTACGCGAAATCGCAAATGGCCGCGCCGCCGCCCCTGCCGAAGTCCGGCAACGTCTTCATCAGCGTGAAGGACAGCGACAAGCCAGGCGTAATCCCGCTCGCGCGCGAGTTCGTCGAGCTCGGGTTCCAGATCATTTCAACGAGCGGAACGTGGGCGGCGCTGCGAGACGCCGGCGTGCCGGTGACGAAAGTGCACAAGATCCGGGAAGGCCGTCCGAACGTGCTCGACCTCGTGACCAATCGGGACATCGATTTCATCATCAACACGCCCAGTGGGAAAATCCCGCGGGAAGACGAAGTCAGGATTCGGAATGCGTCGCTCGCCCAAAAAATCCCGATCATGACAACAGTTCGTGCCGCCCAGGCGAGCGCGAACGGGATTCGATCGTTGCAGCGCAACAAGGTGCAGGTGAAAACACTCCAGGAATATCACGCTGGCGCGAATGACGAATGACGAAGGGATCGGTTGAAGGTTTAGGCTTGAACGGTAGGGTCAGGGTCATGAAACGAATGCTACTTTGTTGCGTGCTGGGACTGGCGGTCGTTGCGGCGCCAGTGTGGAGCCAGGAGAAAAAGGAAGAGAAAAAGGAAGAGAAAAAAGAGAGCGCCCCGACGACTGCATCGAAGGAAGTTGCCGTGTTCAAAACCAGCGAAGGAGAGTTGGTGGCCGAGTTTTGGCCGGACGTGGCTCCGAAGACGGTCGAGAATTTCAAGAAACTCGCGAAATCCGGATTCTATGACGGGACGGCGTTTCATCGGATCATGAAAGGATTCATGGCCCAGGGCGGCGACCCGCTGACGAAAGATCCTTCGAAAGAAGCGATGTGGGGGACGGGCGATCCGGGCTACAAGATCGACGCCGAGTTCAGCGACAAGAAACACGTCCGGGGTGTGCTTTCGATGGCGCGTTCGCAGGATCCGAATTCGGCCGGAAGCCAGTTCTTCCTCTGTTTCGGCCCGGCGACCATGCTCGACGGCAAGTACACGGCGTTCGGTAAAGTCATCAAAGGCGATTCGGTGCTCGATAAGCTGGCTGATGTGCCGGTAACGGGGAGCGCCAGCGGCGAGAAAAGCAAGCCGGTAAAACGCGTCGCCCTCGAGAGCGTGAAGATCGTTCCGGCCGATTCAGTGAAGTAGCGGCCGCCTTCGAGAAACAAGACAATCACCTCCGCTAAAATCATTTCTATGACGAATACATTATCCGGGTCTTCCCAAAACGAAGTTGCAGTGATCAAAACCAGCGAAGGAGAAATGGTGGCCGAATTCTGGCCGGACGTGGCTCCGAAAACGGTCGAGAATTTCAAGAAGCTGGCCAAATCTGAATTTTACGATGGGACCGCTTTTCATCGCATCATCAAGGGTTTCATGATCCAAGGCGGCGACCCGCTGACGAAGGACGAAAGTAAGCAGGCGCGCTGGGGCACGGGCGATCCCGGTTACAAGATCGACGCCGAGTTTAGCAAGAAATCGCACGAGCGCGGTGTGCTCTCAATGGCCCGCTCCCAGGATCCAAACTCGGCCGGAAGCCAGTTCTTCATTTGCCACGGCGCGCCGAAGTTCCTCGATGGCCAATACACGGCCTTTGGTAAACTGATCAAAGGCGACGACGTGCTCGAAAAGATCGCGACGACCAGGACCCTTCCGGGCGACCGGCCGGAAAAGCGAATGAATGTCGAGAGCATCAAGATTGTCCCGGCAGATTCGGTGAAGTGATCGCTTTTTGTAGCGACGGCGCTCTGTCGCCGTAAGATCACGTAGATTCAGGTGGCGCGTAATTACGCCGACAGAGCGGCGTCGCTACAGCGCTTCTGCACGAGGTTACCAATGGCACAGACCCAAAAAGTGACGATCGCGCTGGTCCAGATGCAGTGCGGGACCGATCAGGCGGCCAACCTGGAGAAGGCCGTCGCCCGGATTCGAGATGCAGCCAGGGGAGGCGCCCAGATTGTTTGCCTGCCGGAGCTGTTTCGGTCCCAATATTTTTGCCAGGCGGAAGACCACGCGAACTTCGCGCTGGCCGAGGAAATTCCAGGGCCGACCACCACCGAGCTCGAAACCGTGGCGCGCGAGACCGGGATGGTGATTGTGGCCTCGCTCTTTGAGAGGCGGGCCGCGGGCGTTTACCACAACACGGCTGCCATCATCGACGCCGATGGCCAGTACCTCGGGAAGTATCGCAAGATGCATATCCCGGACGATCCGTCGTATTTCGAAAAGTTTTACTTCGCGCCGGGCGATCTCGGGTTTCAGGCCTGGCCCACGGCGCACGGTAAGATCGGCGTCTGCGTCTGTTGGGACCAATGGTATCCGGAATCCGCGCGCCTGACCGCGTTGCGCGGCGCCCAGCTTTTGTTTTATCCAACTGCGATCGGCTGGCATCCGCGGGAGAAGGAGAAGTACGGCGCGGCCCAGCATTCCGCCTGGGAAACCATGCAGCGCAGTCACGCGATCGCGAACGGTTGCTATGTTGCCGCCGTTAATCGGGTCGGCCACGAAGCGCCGGCCGGCGGCGACGGGATTGAGTTTTGGGGGCAAAGTTTCGTCGTGGCACCGAGCGGGGAGATTCTGGCCAAGGGGAGCGTCGATCGGGAAGAGGTCGTGATGGCCGAAATCGATTGGAAACGGGTGGACGAACACCGGACCCATTGGCCGTTCCTCCGCGACCGAAGAATCGATGCCTACTCTGGAATTGAGCAGCGCCTGATCGATTGATATTTGGACGCCGCTCTTGCGTCGGCCGCAGGCCGACGGCTACAGCGGTTTACATTCGGCGCGCCACGGTTGTATTGTCGGTCATGAAAACTAACTCCACCAAGCAGCTCGCGATGGCGGCGCTCGTTGCGGTCGCGTTGGCGCTCCCGCTCGGAAACCTGGGCGCGCAGGAAATTACCAAGGCGATCGCTGTTATGCACCCTGCTTCTGGCAGCCAGGTCAGCGGAAGGGTCACCTTCACGAAAGTGGGTGACACAGTCGAAGTTGTCGCCGACATCACCGGCCTCACGCCCGGCAAACACGCCTTCCATATTCACGAATTCGGCGATTGCTCCGCTGCGGACGCTTCTTCGGCCGGCAGTCATTTCAATCCGATGAAAAAACCGCATGGCGCCCCTGATGCGGCTGAACGGCATGTGGGCGACCTGGGCAATCTCGAAGCGGATGCCTATGGCAAGGCCCATTTGGAATTGAAGTCCAACCTGCTGAAATTGAGCGGTGAAAATTCGATCCTGGGCCGGGGCGTGATTGTGCACGAGAAGGTCGACGATTGGTCGCAGCCGACGGGCAACGCCGGGGGCCGGGTGGCGTGTGGTGTGGTCGGCGTAGCGAAGCCGTAGCGGTAACCGGCAGCCGAAACCCCCCGTCGAAATCGGCGCTCATTGTCGCCAGGCAAAATGAATCTGCTCACGCTTACTGAAATTCGCCGGCACGCCCAGAACGGCGCGATCGTTGAGGCGCGCGTTCATGTCCAGGTGGAGGGCGCGGCGGCGAAAGTTACGCGCGAGCAAAAACCGTATTGCGAGCTGAGCCTGGCGGATGCGGCCGATCGGATGACGTTGCGGGTCTGGAGCGATCACCCGGAGTTCCGGGCTTGCGGATCACTGAAGGCTTCCGATTTCATCGAGGTGAGCGGTGAGTTCGTTCAGCATCAGCAGTTCGGTCTCGACGCCCGGAACTGGAAGGTGCGGCACCTGAACGGCCAGGAACGCTCGGAGCTGCTCCAGGGCCCGCCGGCTTTGCGGGCGAGACAACTGGCGGATTGGGAATACATCAGCGAACGGACGCGAGCGCTCGGCGATCCACGGTTACGCGCGTTGGGTGAGGCTTTCATCGCCGAACATGGCGAACGTTTTCGCCGGACGGCTGGCGCCCGCTCGTATCATCACGCCCGTCGTGGCGGACTCGTCGAGCACGTCGCCCAGATGATGCGAATGGCGATGGCGATCCAGCCGCTCTATCCGCAGTTGAATCTCGATCTGCTCATCGCGGGCGTCCTGTTTCATGATGCCGGCAAGCTTTGGGAAAATCATTTGCCGGAGACCGGGTTTACGATGGGCTATGATGAGCGCGGTGAATTGATGGGCCATATCTCGATTGGGCTCGAGCTGGTCAACTCGCTTTGGCGCAAGGTGCAGACCGAGGAAAATGTCCGCACCTGGAGTTCGCTCACGCCTTCCTCGGAGGATGTGCGGATGCATCTGCTCCACCTCGTGGGCGCGCATCATGGTGAACCTCAATTTGGTTCTCCGGTCAGTCCGAAAACGCCCGAAGCGATGGCGCTGAATTACATCGATAATCTCGATGCCCGAATGGAAATGTTTGCCGCCGGTTATCTGGTGGCGAAACCGATCGCCGATCGCATTTTCGACCGCGTCCGGCCGCTGCCGGGAAACCTGGTTAAACCGCTGGAGAAATATCAAGCGCCCGGTTCCAGCGTCCCGCCGCCGATTCCGAAAACGAACGAGACCGGGACGCTTCTGTAGGCGTCTGTGTCAGACGTCACGATGGCGCTTCACAGAAGCGCCCCTACAAGAGTCTTCGTCTCGCTTCTGCCAAATATCCTTCGTCAATCTCGAAGCCGACAAAATGTTTCACCCCGCAACGTTTCGCGGCGAGGGCGGAATTTCCGATCCCCAGAAACGGGTCGAGCATCGTTTCGACTCGGCCGATGCCGTGCAGCTTGATGCACCATTCTGCGAGTTGCACCGGGAACGTGGCCGGATGCGGGCGCTCCTTCGCACGGCGTTGGATTGTTTGATAGGGAACGAACCAGGTATTGCCGCGGCAACGCCGGTCGCTTCCTCGCGTGTGGGACCAGCGGGCGATGTTTGATTTGTCGGCATACGGCACTCCGAGCGCTAGCCGATCGATCGGCGTCCGGCCTTCGGGCGTGAGATGGAAAATGTATTCATGGCAGTCGTTGAGGTAGCGCGGGGAACTGATCGGCTTGAAGTGCCCCCGCGACATCACTTCGCCCTGATCGCCTTCGATCGAGATGGCTTTGATCCAGTGGATTGTGTTTTGGAGCACAAACAGATCGCGGAGCCGAAGAACCAGCTCGTGCGGGAGCAAGGGATTTGAGGGAGCAGAACCCAGATTAAGGAACAACGATCCTTCCGGTTTCAACACGCGGCGGATTTCGGCGGCCCAACGCTGGCACCATTCGAGATAATCGCCGCGTTCCTGCCGGTCCGAGTAGCGGCCATACGCGATGCCAAGATTGTAGGGAGGCGAGGTGACAACGAGGTCCGCGGTCGCCTCCGGAAGTCTCGTCATTCCCTCCAGACAATCCTCGTGGCGCAGGTAAAAGGCGGTCACAAATCCAGAGTCGATGCAGAGAAGAGTTTGTACA
>JBAPMH010000056.1:0-16605 GCA_049278515.1 Chthoniobacterales bacterium | reverse complement strand
CTCTCCATTCTCGTGATCAAGATGGCACAGAATGGTACGCCCGAAGGATCAAATCGGGCCGGTAGAATCCAGTCATGATTGTTTCAGATTCGCCGAAATTCACATACTGACCGGTTTTTTTGTTTCCTCTTCTGACTCTCTAAAGTCGTTCCTACAAATGAAATTCACCCACGAAATCCGCATAGGCGACCTCATCTCCACGTGCAGCTTCCTCATTGCTGCCGTTGGGTTGTTCCTCAATTGGTGGCAGCTTCGCATCGGCGGCATCCGCAAGCGCGCCGAGTTTATCGTGTCCGTATTTAATCAGTATATTTCCGACCCCGACACGGCTCGTATGTTCTACGACCTCGAGTACGGTCGATTCCAATATGACGGCGAGTTCCATGGCTCCGACCAGGAGCGCCATCTCGACAGACTCTTAAGTTACTTCGAGAAGATTGCAGCGCTCTATGACATGGGGACCATCACGCTTCACGACTTAAAGCTTGTGCGATACGATTTCGTTCGCGTCTTTCACAACCAGGCTGTGCAGCAATACTTCCAGACACTCGATAGGCTCGCCCCTGCGCTCAAGGTCGGGGGTGGCACCTTTGCCAGGTATCGTCGTGTCGCAAGACTTCTTGACACAGGCAATGTTGACCGCAACGCCTGACAACGCCACACGGGCGGGGGAAATGGGGGTTAGAGTGAGCTTCCCCCGACTCTTCGGACAGTTACTAAGGCAATTGGGGCCGGTCGACATATCTTGACGGGTTGATGACACTGGAGCCGGCGCGCCCTCGCGCCGGTTATGGGGAAGACCGCCTCCGGCTCAAGAAGATTCTGCGGCTGACACAGCCGCCGCTGCACTGCTGAATTCCAGCGGCGAGGCGCGGTGCGAAGGGGCGACTTGGGGTGTCGGCGTCTTGAGATGACGGATTCTGTTCTCAAAGTGTTCCAAACTGTGCTCAATCTGTTTTTTTGGCGGCGACTCGCGGCGTCGGCTACAGGGGGGCGCCGTGAAATTCTTCCATCGAATCCTGGTCCGAGCTCTGCTATTGAGGCGGACTCCGTTTCAGCCTGATCACAAATACGTATCGCCCGGAAAAACGCTTGCCTTCGCTGGAGACCTGCGTCAACTTCTGCGCTGCGCTTCCGGAAAAGCCCCGAAAATGAAAACAAAATCACTTCTTCATTACGCCGTCGTCCCACCCCGCCTTCTAGCGGCTTTCGCGGGCGGGCTTTGCTGCGCGCTGATCCTCTCAATCCTCTCCAGCAACGCTTACGGCGCTTTCGGCGATGTGGCTGCAACCTACCCGTTTCCCGCATCGGCGTTCGTGGTGAGTCCCACGCAGCCCAATATTATGTACGCGACTATTCCCTCCCAGAATTCTGTCGCGGTCATCAACACTGATACGCTGGCGTATGAGACAGCCGCCGTCGGTTCGGGTCCGACAAATATTGCCTTATCGCCGGATGGGCTGACGGCATACATCGCGAACAGTTCGTCCAGCTTTGTCGCGGTTTTCGACACGCAGACACGAACAGTCACCAACTCGTTTCTTATCCCGGAGGCACCGCAGGACGTGGTTTTCGCCAATCAGAACCGGTTGTTTGTCCTGACGTCCAACCATATTTACCAAATCGATGCGACCACCGGGGCCTCGAGCGGGCCGAACGTTACCGGGGTGTATATCTATGGCGGCTCCCTGGAGATCAGTCCCGATCGCAACACCCTCTACTACGGAGAGTACGGAGGTTCCCCGAGCACGATGTACCAAATCGACATTTCCGGCGTAACCCCCGCGCTGTTACGGCAGACGCAGACGGGATCGAACGGCGAGGATCTCACCCTGAGTAAGGATGGGAATTTTATTTGCCACCCAAACGGCGCTCCCTACCAGATCGCAAAATATCGGACGAGCGATCTCGCTTCATTAGGTTCTTTCAATACCGGGGCGTACCCTCAGGCGCTCGGTTTTAGCCCGGACGGCCTGGTCGCCTACGCCTCGGTTTGGACCCAGGGTGGGATTAAGGTTTTCGATGCAAATAGCTTTCTCCCGACGGGAACGATCCTCGGTCCGGACGTGGCCAGCAAGTTAGCGGTGGATTCCGCCGGCCGGTATCTTTTTGCCGGATACACCGTTTACTATAGTAGCTTCCTGGGAACCAAGGTCTATGACACCGGTCGTGGTGGGCCGACACCAACACCTTCCCCGACGCCAACCCCATGCGCCGCGTGCACGCCCACGCCAACCCCCACCCCCACCGTCACCCCTACGCCCGGCAATTTCGGCACGGTCGCCGCGACCTACAGCTTTCCCGCCTCGGCCTTCGCTACCAGTCTCATGCATCCGGAAGTCATGTATGCGACTATTCCCTCGCAGAATTCTGTCGCGATCATCAATACGAATACGCTGACTTATGAGACCGCGGCGGTTGGTTCAGGCCCGCAGAACCTGGCTTTATCACCCGACGGCTTGACGGCTTATATCGCCAACAGTTCGTCCAGCTTCGTCGCAGTTTTTGACACGCAGACCCGAATGGTCACCAACTCGTTTCTTATGCCGGAGGCACCGCGAGACGTGGTTTTCGCCAATCAGAACCGGTTGTTTGTGCTGACCGCAAACCACATTTACCAAATCGATGCAATCACTGGAGCCTCGACCGGGCCGAGTATTGGCAGCTCGGGTGGGGTCTTCATTTATGGCGGCTCCCTGAAGATCAGTCCTGACCGCAACACGCTCTACTACGGCCAGCAGGGGCTTTCTTCCTCCTCAATGTACAAATTCAATATCTCAGGGACGACGCCTGCCCTGGTAAGGCAGGTCGAGACCGGCGAAAACGGCCACGATGTCGCGCTCAGTACTGATGGTAATTCCGTCTGTCATCCAAACGGATATCCGTACCAGATTGCAAAATATCGAACGAGCGATTTCGCCGTCCTGGGTTCCTTTAACACCGGGCCGTACCCGCTCGCTCTGGGATTCAGTCCGGACGATTTGGTGGCGTATGCTTCCGTTGATACGGTCGGCATCAAGGCCTACGACGCAAATTCCTTCCTGGCGACGGGGATGATCCCGAATTCGGACGGCGCCGAAAAATTACAGGTAGACTTAACGGGGAAGTACCTTTTTGCGGGATACAGCGACACGTTTGGCAGCTTCGTCGGAACAAAGGTTTATAACACCGGTCGCACCGTCCCAATTCCGACCCCGACTCCAACTCCTACCCCTTGCATGGCTTGCACACCGACCCCAACGCCGTCTCCGGTGCCGACCGCAACGCCCACCGTCACGCCAACCCCAAGTCCGTCACCGACAGCGACGCCCCCCGCGAGTCCCACGGCGACTCCTACGGCAACGCCCACCCCTTCCCCGGGATTAGTCGGTAACGTTTCGACGCGGTTACCGGTGGGGACCGGCGATGGTGTCCTGATCGAAGGCTTTATCGTGCAGGGCCCGGCCGGCTCGACCAAGAACATCCTGGTGCGGGCGATTGGTCCTTCCCTGATTCCGTTTGGGATACCCGACGCGCTGGCCAATCCTGCCTTGGAAATTCATGATGCCAGCGGCGCGACCGTGGCCACCAACAATGATTGGAGAATCACGCAGATCGGCGGCCTCATCAGCGGCGATCAATCGGCCGCAATCGAGAGCACCGGGCTGGCGCCGAGTCACGACCTGGAATCCGCGATCATCGCCAATCTCGTTCCCGGTAATTATACCGCGGTCGTGAGCGGGGTCGGGAACAGCATCGGCACAGGGGTGGTTGATGCCTACGACATCAGCGGCGTGTCGCCGGCGAAATTGGCGAACATTGCCACCCGTGGGCTCGTCCAGCCGGGAGATAAGCTCATGATCGGCGGGTTCATTGTCCAGAACGCGCCGGTCCGCGCCGTTGTCCGCGCCATTGGCCCTTCCCTGGTCGGGTTTGGAATCAGCAACGCTTTGCCGGACACCACTCTCCAACTGCGGGACCAGAACGGCGCCATGGTGCTCGAGAATGACGATTGGAAAACAAGCCAGCAGCAGGAACTCGAAAACACCGGCCTCCAGCCGTCGCACGATCTTGAGGCCGCCCTCGTCACGACGCTCCAACCGGGTCAATACACCGCCCAGGTCAGGGGCAAGAACGAAGCAAGTGGCATCGGTGTCGTGCAGGTCTATTTCCTTCAATAAGGAATTGAGGTCGGCGACCCGCTGACCTTGGAGCCGGCGCGCCCTCGCGCCGGCCGGGAAGCGAGCGGCGACGCGGCAGAAGAAGATTCTGCGGCTGACACAGCCGCCGCTACAGCGCGATTTGTTCCTGCTCATGATCTTGATCCTGATCCTGATCCTGATCCTGGGAGCAAACGACGCGTGGTCAAAGGATCATGAGTATGATCATGATCAAGATCAAGAGCAGGAGGGACAGCCGCCGCACAGGGCTCTGCCCCCTGCCCCCTCAATTGCCGGCGGTTTCGGCTTGGATGCTGCTATTTCCCTGGCAACTCCATGATTCTCGACCTCAGGCATGCTGTACGAATCGCCACCGCGATTGCCCTTCTCATTCCAAATCTTGAACTCTCCGCAGGCTCGGTGAGGTCCGCGGCGAATACAGATCAGCCGGAAACCATCCTCTCCACGCCAAGAGCCGTCCTCTCGGTCCAGTTGCCGGCCACGATCATCGAGGGGGCAACTGCGATAGGGGCGGTGCGGCTTTCCTCCGCCCTTTCTAAAAAGGTGACGGTCGCGCTCACCGTCAACAATAGCGAACTTGCGGTCACGGCGTCCGCGACGATCCCAGCCGGCGCGACCTCTACGACATTTTACATCGTCGGGACAGACAACGCGTTCTATGATGGCACTCGGTCCGCGACGATAACCGCTACGGCGGACGGATTCGCCAACGCCCAAAGCATTCTCATCATCCGCGATAATGATCCGGTCGGATACCGGTTTGGCGGGTTCGCCGATATCGTGAATGTAAATAGTCCCATCCCGACCACGATCTCAGCGATCGACGTCGAAGGAAACGTGATCAACGGCTTCGCCGGAAAGGTTCACCTCAGTTTCGTGTTGGAAGATGGAAGCACCCAGAGTGTGACCCCCGAGACTGTGACCCTGGCCGGAGCCACCGGCTGGACCGGCAGCCTTAATCTTTCAACGAGTTCAACCCTTCCCGGTCGCATAAACGCGGTTGATTCGAACAGCCTTGCTGGCGTTTCGACGCTGTTCGAGATCATGCGCACGCTTCCAATCAAGGTGGCGGATATGGCGTGGGACAGCTCGCGAAACAGAATTTATGCGAGCGTACCCCAGGCCGGCACGGGCGGATACGCAAACGAATTGATCGCCATCGACGCAGCTACGCTTCAGGTGACGGCACGGGTCCCAACCGGAGGCGATCCAGGCCAGCTCGCGATGACCAGCGGCGGTGAAGCCCTCTACGTGGTGCTGAACGGCACGCGGTCGATCGCCCGGATCGATCTCAATTCGATGAGCGTGGTCTCGACGTTTGCGGTTGGCAGTTATTCACCAACCGAGGCGCTCGAAGCGTCCGATATCTGCACGGTTACGGGACAACCCAATCTGCTCATCGTTTCGCAGCATCGGAATGGTGTAAGCCCCGGTTTCTACCGCGTGGCGGCTTACGAGAACGGAGTGATGCGTCCCCAGCGCGCGGCTGGGCCGACTCACAGCACTCGCATTGAAGCCTCGGCGGATCCCAATCTCTTCTTCGGCTACGATGATGAGACATCCGACCACGCTCTTTGCCAGCTGCGTTTGGATGCGAATGGCGTCTCCGAGATTGCGGCCAGGAAAAATATCCTCGCCGATTACAACACCGAGATCCAGGCGGATGGAAACAGAGTAGTCACCGCCATCGGCTACCAGGCTGATGGGGCAAACCTTGTTGGCCTGGGGAAATATCCGGGGATCGATCCCAGAGCGGTGCGACCTGAGTTGAGCGCGAACCGCGTCTATTTCATCGAAGCGGAAAACATGAATTGGTACACCTCAAACAAGATTACTTCCTTCGATTCATCGACTCTTGCCGTGATGCGCAGGCTCACTTTTTCGCCCGCCCTAACCTTGCCTTCAACGACCAACTCGCTGGTTCGACCTCGGCTCCTCCATTGCGGAACAGACCGTTTCGTCTTCGGCACCAACAACTCTATCGCTTTCATTACCACCACTCGCCTGGCCCCGACCGAGTCTTCGGCAAACCTCCATGTAACCGTGCAGGCCGCGCCGAATTTGCCTTTGGTGGGACAGTCGCTGGTTTACACGGTTCAAATCAGCAACGAAGGGCCTAACTTCGCGCGCAACACGCTGGCAACCGTGACGATGTCCGACTTTCAGAGCATCCAAAGCGCCGTGAGCAATCGAGGAACGCCCGTCATAGCCGGCCGCGGCATTACTCTTGCAATTGACAGCCTCGCGCCGGGCGAGTCGGCGGCCCTGACGATCACAACTATTCCCGACTCAGCCGGTCCGCTCTCTTGTGTGAGCAGTGCAAACTCCGACGCCGTCGATCCTACTCCTGGCGACAATGCCGCTTCGGTCTCACTCGCAGCTTTGTTCCAGCAGGCTTCAAACCATGTCTTTCAGCTCCGCCTTACCGCCCATAATCTGGTTTACGATCCAACCCGCAACCTGCTCTGGACAACCATCGCCTCCGGCGTCGACCCACTGCTCTCGCAGTCTGTTGTTTCCGTCGATCCAAATACCGGTGCGGTTTCCGAACCAATTCCTCTCAATACGCCTACCGCTTCCACCCTTTCGATTTCGCCCACCGGCCGTTATCTCTATATCGGATGCGGCAACGGGACGCCGGAAGTCGTTCGCGTCGACCTCGCAGCCGTGCCGCCGTTCGTTACCCATATTCCTTTGGGGAACGACGACACGGGCTTTCCCAATCGCTCATTCGCGGTCCAGGCTCTGGAGGGAGATGAAACGAGCTTTCTCGCCGGCATGACCAACGGTACGGCCAGAGTCTATGATGGAAATGTGCAGCGCCCAATCCACACGGCGACGGGAACCGTCACCTTTCTCACCCGCACCACCCAACCCAACCTATTTACTGCTAACGCCAGCTCCTTTGGAGGCACCAAGTTCAGCAAGCTCACGGTGACGGCCGGGGGAGTTGCCGTCATTCAGTCCAATACAATCAGCGCCTCCGGAGGCATGTCCTATGGTAGCGGCTCGGGCGATATTTTCCTTGGGTCCTTGTATCCGAACGACGGACTCCTCGTCGACATCAACTCGCTAACCCTCCGGGCGTCTCTCCCAATATTTGGCATCCCCGGAGTGGATCCGGAGAATGGACGGGTCTTTGTGGTCGAAGGTAATCGCCTTTACGCCTTTAGCTCTGTGAACGGAGCGGCGGCGGGATTCTTTCCTCTCCCGGGGACCCCCACCGGTGACTGGGCGCACACTTGTGTCCGCTGGGGTTCGGACGGTTTTGCCATCCTCGGATACGACAGTGATTACGGAGCGGGCAAACTGTTCATTGGCCGCTGGTTTCCGCCTGCTTATCCTTAAGCACGACTAATCAGCGTCCTCGCGTCGCGGATTTTGTTCGTGCTCGTGCTCTTGATCCTGATCGTGATCTTGGGAGCCGTCGACGCGTGGTCAAAGGATCATGAGTATGATCATGATCAAGAGCAGGAGGGAGAGAGGCTCAACGCAGCAGAAGGTTCTGCGGCTGACACAGCCGCCGCTACCGGCGGACGCTACGTCGAAGAGGTGGAGGGCTCGGCGCGGGGCTGGGTATGGCCGAACTTCGGCAGGTCGGGGTCGAGAAAACCGAGGGCGTGCGGCGGTTTGATTACCCGGACCCCGGCGGCGCGCTGTTGTTCGACGATCTGATCCCGGAACGCTTCCATCCGGGTCCAATGGACTTTGGGCCGGAAATGATGCTCGGCGTGGTAGCCGTTAAAGAACCAGATCCAGTTATAAAGCCTGTCGTAACTGCTCACACCCCACGCGATCGGTTCATCGGGGTTCCCCCCGTAATGGCGGTAGTAACCGTTCAGGTAGGAAAGGCAGTGGCCGAAGTACCAGAAGCCGACGAGGAAAATGATGTAATGCCAGTTCAGGATGCCGAGGGTGACGAAAGTGCCAACGAAAAGGACCAGCTCGGTGACGCCCCAGAACGCTTCCCGTTTATCTTTCCGCATCAAGGCCCGGAAGACCGTCTTGGGGTCTTCCCGAAAAAAACTCAGGAACGTATAGCTGAGCGGGTGCTCCGGCTCGCCGTCGTGCCCATGTTTGTAGATCGAAATCCAATCGATCGTCTCACCCCCTTCGTCGGGCCGGTCGGCGTTGCCTTTGTGGTGCTGCATGTGGATGCAGTCGTAAAAGACCTGGCTGAACCCGACGCTGATCGATTCGAGGATGCTGAAAAGCCGGTTGAGGATGGGCGACCGGAAATAGGGGTTGTGGATGAAGTTGTGCGAGATGCCGTTGATGTTCCAGGAGATGCTGACGGAATAGATGAAGCCGAGGATCAGCATCACCCAAAGCGGCACTCGCGGGAAAAGGAAGAACATCCCGAAGAAATAGGTGAGATGAAGCAGCTCCGCCGCGATCGGGATGATGTCCCAGCGGGTGAACGCGAAGATCCTGGAATCGGTCTGGAGCCGTTCCGAAGCGACGTCAGGAGTGGCGTGGTGAAGGTCGTGCACGGGAGGGTGACAATAGCCAAAAATCGCCCTTTGGCACGTGCGAAATTACCAGGGGAAGCGGGGGTGTGACGCGGAGCTGCTGTCATCCCGAGGCTGGCGCAGCGCGCCGAGCCGTAACGCAGCCAGCAAAGCTGGCGAGGCCGGGCTTTCAAACCTCCCAGTCGCACGCAGAGAAATCACACAAGGCCGCTTGCGCGACGCTCGAAGCGTACCTCTACGAACGGAACTGATTGGATACTTGGGTAACGCTTGCTTCGGCTGGGAGGTCCCTCGTCCCGCGGTTGCGGGACTCGGGATGACGAGGGATCACGGGGAGGAAGCCGTTGCCTCCGCCTGATCTGGTTCTGCTTTTCGTCTGAGGCCGAGCATAATTGCCGCGACGATCGGCGGGATGATGATGAGAGCGCGCTGCCAGGGCTCGGCATGCCACGGGAGGAGGAAGAGCCGCTCGTTCCAAAACAGGAAATAAGCGAAGAGCGTGATCGAAAGAACATACCAGGCAAAGGAGCGGCGCCATGCGGCCAGAGGCAGAATCCAGGTGCAATACCAGGGGTGCAGCACCGGGCTGAGGATGAGCGCGGTTCCCAGCGCCCAAAGCATCCCGCGTTTCCAGTTGCGCCAGAACAAAAGCGAGATGGCCGCTACGCAGACGACCAGGACCACTTGGTAGTGATAATTTCGCTGGTGCGGATTCGGCCAGGCGGTTTCTTCGATCAGCCACCAAAAGAGATCGTTGAGCCGCCTCACGTGGCCGAAGCGGAGAAGCGACTCCCAGACCGGAATCCTCGGATAGCCGTAGAACAGACCAAGCAGCGCGGGGACGGCGAGAGTCACCAGGAGCAGGATCGCGCGCCGGCGGAGAGCGCAGACGCAGACGAGCAGGAGGAGAACGGGAACGAGTTCGATCGAGATGGCCACGCCAAACGCCACCGAAGCTCCCAGCGCCAGCCACCATTTCCGGCGCGAATCTGGTTCCGCCTCAATTCGCGACAGAAACAGAATCCCGGCAACGAGCGGCAGAATCATCAGGCTGTCGAAATGAGCGGCGCCGGCGAAACTGTAAACGACAAGCGGATTCCAGGCGTACCACGCCGCGCCGGCGTAACGGGAAGCATCCCCGAAGAGCCGGAGCAAAAGCGCGATCACGCCGAGATCGGCAAGGGCGAAAAGAATCTTGTAGAGGAGAGGGCTGTCGGAAATTCGGCTGAGCCCGGCAAAGACCAGCTCGGCGCCCGGGGGATAAATCGCGCGAAAATCGTGACTGATCTTGTGCGCGCCGGGAAGTGCGGCGCGGATCGGCGCCAGTTGCGGATCGTCCGGCGTCACCACGTAGGGATTGAAGCCAGCCTGCTGGATTTTGCCTTCCCATTGGTAGCGATGGAAATCGTCTCCGGGCTCGAGCGGCAAAACGACCAGGCGCAGGGCGATGACGGCGATCCAGAATATCGCGGCCTGAAGACGCGGACTCGCGTTGACGGGAAACTCCCGGACCGCCACCAGACAGGCAATCCCGGATTGGAGCCCGACCGCCACGAATCTCACCGGCATTTCCTGGAGCGTCCAGTCGTCGAACCAATTCCAGGAAGCGCAGAGAAGAATCTCCGCGAGGAGCGCGATGGAAAAACGAATGAGCTGGGGCCAGCGCAAGACGTCCATGGGCCGAGCTATCCGGCGTCGACAACGGGAGCTGCTTTGACTGCGGGAACTTCAACCGGCTTCGGTTTCCGGGGAATGCGCTGAAGTCCCGCCCGGTACGCGGCCAAATCCACAAGTTCCGCGACCCGCGATTTCAAGCCGCGCGCGCGCTGAGCGAGAAAGAAGACGAAGAAAAGATAAACGAACCAAAGCCACGGAGTGAAATGGCCGGCATGCAATTGCTGATAGGCCATGAGCGACAGCGCGACCAGATTGATGATGACCGTCGTCGTGACAAACCGGTAGTGGAGCCCGGCGCGGGTGAGGCATTTCGGGCCCCCGTGATATTCCGTCACGGTTCGAAACACGATGCTCCACCAGAAATTTCCGTAAATCTGGATGTCCCATTCATTCCAGCCGGTGTCGGTGGAATAACGCCAGCCCTCCTCGTCGAGGAGACCAAAGACAGAGCCGAGCAGATGGTGGCGGTCCTTTCCTTCTTCGCTCCAATAGCAGCGGTCACGCAGGCTTCCGGACAACTTGGCCCCGGCCGGCAGATGTTCGTGGGTGCTGATGACGGCGCGCGGGGTGCGTTTGAAATGGAGCCAGGTGAAATAACGCGACCATCCGCGAACGAGCGGCTGGGCAAAGGCGAGAAATGTCACCAGCAGACGCGCCGCGATGGTGTCGAACTTCGGCTCGATCCGCGCCCGGAGCATGTAGGAAATCGCCACGCAGAGCGTCCCGCCAAACATCAGGTAAGGGACGATCCGCAGGTCCGGCAGAAAGATTCCGAGCCCGAAAAGGAAAATCGTCAGGGCGAACCATTCAATGCTGCTGAGATAGGCAGCCACTTCCGATTGCGGCGTGGGATAGATCGACTGGAAGAGTCCTTCGCCGAAAATGCCGTGATAAATAATCGGCCGGTTAATGAACCAGCTGAAGCGCGGGGTGCCGTAGATTTGCCCGCGCCATTTGGCGGTCCCGGTCGGCCCGAAGAAAATCAGATGCTTGAAGCGGAGCATCGACTCGGCTTCGCCATAACCTTCCTGCTGCTTGCGAAACGCGCGCAGGGTGAACCGGCGATGATGCCAGACGACGGCAGTGGGGCTGAAAGCGATGGCGTGTCCGGACTGCTGGACCCGCCAGCAAAAATCGACGTCGTCCCCCGCCTTGTGATACTCGGGATCGAACCCGCCGATATTTTCAAAGGCCCAGCGGTACCACGCCATGTTACAGCCGGGAATATGTTCCGCGACGGTGTCGGTAAGAAGGACATGGCTGGGGCCGCCCGGCGCGGCGGCGACACACGCCTGGACCCAGTTCTGAGCCGGCGGCGAAACATTTGGCCCCCCCACCCCGGCGTAATCGCCGTGGAGGAGCGTGCTCAAAAGGTAGAAAAGCCAATCCGGATCGGCCATGCAATCGGAGTCGGTGTAGGCAAAGATTTCGCCCTTCGCGATGGCGGCGCCGTGGTTCCGGGCATGGCTCAGGCCGTGATTGGTTTGATAAACGTAGCGAATCTCCGGAAACCGCGCCGCGATCTCGCGCGTGTTATCGGTCGACCCGTCATCGACCAGGATGACTTCGTAATGCGGGTAGTCGATTTTGCCTAACGACTCGAGGCATTCCTCCAGAGTCTTGGCCCCGTTGTAAGAGCAGACGATGATCGAGACGAACGGATACGAAGGCAACGGGCGATGCGGCAGGGCGGCGTTGTCCTGCCCGAGTTTCTCCCGCAACATGTGGAACGATTTCTTGGGCTCCCTCTCCCGGGTGACGATCCCAAAAGCCCAATCGGTCACTTCCGCGCCGCCGGTAAACCATTCGTCGGTCCAGGCGAAGAAGATCGTGCCGGCGAGCCCGCATTTGACGACGCTCTCCGTGTGCCAGCCGAGCATTTCCGCCTGCTCCTCCTCGGTGTGGCGGATCGTATCCATCCCGAACTCGCCCAGGATGAGAGGGCGATCTTCCGACAGGTTTTGCAGCCGCAGCAGGTAACGCTCGAAGGCGTCCTGATTGTGCAGGTAGACATTGAAGCAGGAGAAATCGCTGTTCTGCGGGAGCAGAAATTCCGTGGGGGGATAACTCGCGTAGGAAAACAGAACGGCAGGGTCGGTTTCGCGTCCGATCCGGATGAGATGCTCGACGAATTCGGTGACCCTCCGGACACCGAGCCAGCGGACCATCGTGCTCGAGATTTCGTTCCCGACCAAATATCCGAAGATGGCCGGATGTCCGCGATTCGCGGCGACTGCCTGGCGGACCATGCGCGAGATTTGGTCGCGAGAGGATTTCTGGCGGAGGAATTCGACATGTTTTTCCCAGGGCAAAGTGATGAGAACCCGCATGCCGGCTTCGGCGCAGGAATCCAGGAACCAGCGAGGCGGGACGTGATAAATCCGGACGACATTGAGCCCGACTTCCCGCATCTGGGCGAGATCGCGCCGGACCTGGTCGGGCGGCCCTAGGTAATGGCCTTCCTTGTCCGGCCGAAAAGGACCGTAAGTGACGCCCTTGACGAAAAACTTGCGGTCGCCTTCGAAGAAAAATTTCGCGACCGCGCGGATCGGACCCGATGAACTCACAGGCCCCATGGTAGGGACGCCGCGCTGCGGCGTCCAGTCGCCGTCGCGCGGGAGGCTGCCGGCGTAACTCCGTTTCCATGAGGAAAATTCTACCGCGGATTACTCGGATGACACGGATTGCCTGAATTCTTCATCCGCGATATCCGCGTAATCCGCGGTTACTCCGTGGGTGGATGCTGACGTCGCTACGATAGTGTCAGCGCCTCGCGCGTGACGACGGCGGTGCGTTCGATGTCATCCAGGCTGTGCGCCGTGGAAAGGAATCCGGCTTCGAATTGCGAAGGGGCAAAGTAAACGCCGCGGTCGAGACAGGCCCGGAAGTAGAGCGCGAACTTTTCGGGATCGCTCCGCTTTGCGCTGGCCAGATCGGTGACCGGCTCCTTCGTGAAAAAGAGGCAAAACATCGAGCCGATCCGGTGAAACACCCAGGGCAGTTTCAGCTCGCGCAGGGTGCCTCGGACCAATTCCTCGAAGCGCGTCCCGGCGGTCTCGAGCAATTTCCAGCCGTCGATTCGCTCCAGCTCGCGGAGTTGCGCCAGCCCCGCCGCCATCGCGAGCGGGTTGCCGGAAAGCGTGCCCGCCTGATAGACGGGGCCCTGCGGCGAAAGGTGATTCATAATTTCAGCGCGACCGCCAAAGGCGCCCACCGGCAAACCGCCACCGATGACTTTGCCAAGCGCCGTCAGGTCGGGCTGAATGCCGAAGAGTTCCTGGACGCCACCGCGCGCGACGCGAAATCCGGTCATCACCTCGTCGAAAATCAGAAGCGCGCCGTGGGTGGTGCATTCGTCGCGGAGCTGTTGCAGAAAATTTTCGCTGGGAAAATACAAGCCGGCGTTGGCTGGGATTGGCTCCAGGATCAACGCCGCGATCGCTTTTGAATTTTCGCGAAACGCGCCCCGGACGGCTTCGATGTCGTTAAAAGGAAGCGAGATCGTGAGCGCGGCGAAATCCGGGGGGACCCCGGCGCTGTCGGGCTGGCCGTGGGTGAGCGCGCCGCTGCCCGCCTGGACGAGAAGCGAATCGACGTGCCCGTGATAGCATCCCTCAAACTTGATGACTTTATCGCGGCCGGTGAATCCCCTCGCCAGCCGGAGAGACGACATGGTCGCTTCGGTTCCGCTGTTGACCATCCGCACCTTTTCGATCGAGGGAACCCAGCGGCAGATCAGTTCTGCCATTTCCACTTCGAGAGGATTTGGAATGCCGAAGCTGACGCCATGCGACGCGGCGGCGCGGACCGCTTCCACGACGACGGCCGGAGCGTGGCCAAGAATGGCCGGGCCCCAGGACCCGACGTAATCGATGTATTCGTTGCCATCGACGTCCCAGATTTTCGCGCCTTCGGCGCGAGCGATGAAGAAGGGCTCGCGGCCCACTCCGCGAAAGGCGCGGACGGGGGAATTCACGCCGCCAGGAATGCGGTGGAGGGCGCGGCGAAAGAGTTCGGATGAGCGAGAGGCCATACGGGAAGGAGGACAAACGTCCAACGCCCAACGCCCAACGTCCAACGCCGAATTGAAGATGACCGCCGCCGCGTTGACACGACGATTCGGCGCTCCTACGCTCCCGTTCGCCGATAAGGCGGGGTAGCCAAGTGGTAAGGTCGGGGTCTGCAAAACCTCTATTCGCGGGTTCGATTCCCGCCCCCGCCTCGAAATTCACGCGGACGACGGAATATTCTCGACCTAACAAGTGTGTTTCGCTTTTCTCGGGAGATGCCCCGAAAGCCTTTTCGGAGTCTTCGCCTACAGCCGTTTCGCTGGCTCTTCGCCAGCGTGACCGGGATCATTTGCGTCGCTCCGGAAATGGCGCTGGCCCGCGACTATTTTGTTAATCCGAGCGGCGCGGACGGCGCCTTCCCCACCGTGCAAGAGGCGGTGGACGCAGTGACGGGCCAGAGCGAGGCGGACCGCGCAAACATTTTTATCGCGCCGGCAAGGTACATCGAGCAGGTGACGGTGGACAAACCATTCGTGACCTTCGTCGGGCTGGGGGCAGCCGCGGGGGACGTAACCATTTCCTTCAACCTCACGACGCACAGCCCGGGCGATGGGTTCCACGAATCGGTGTCGATCCAGCCGGGCGCGACTGCGTTCATGGCGCGCAACCTGACGTTCGAGAACTCCACGCCGATTAGCAGTTTGTTTCAGGCTCTTGCCCTGCGGTGCGACGCGGACCAAGCCGTTTTCGATAACGTTCGTTTCCTCGGCTACCAGGACACTCTGTTGGTCTGGAGTTCGACCCGTCAATACTTCAGCAACAGCTTCATCACAGGCGACGCCGATTTTATTTTTGGCAACGCGACCGCAGTGTTCGACCACTGCACGATCGAGAGCACTGGCGCGGGCTACATCACCGCGGCCGATACATTTCGCACGACCGCGAATGGGCTGATCTTTCTCGATTGCCAGCTCGTCAAAGGATTTTCGCGAAGCGACGGCACTACCGCGCCGAATAACTCCGTCTACCTCGGGCGGCCGTGGCTTTACAATCCGTCCCAGCAAATGTCGAGTGTGGTTTACATCCGCACCCGGATGGGGACGCATATCACCCAGACCGGCTGGGACCCTTGGAACGATCTCGTCCTTAGCCCTGCAACTAATCGCGATCCGTACACGCGCTACTCCGAGTGGGGCAGTATGAATTCTGCCGGACAATTGCTGGCGGATTCCGACGGTAATGGCACCCCCAACGGTCGAGTTTCCTGGGTCGATTCGATGAGTGCAGAACAGGCCGCCAATTACATCCTGCAAAACATATTCGGCCCCGTGGATTTCTGGAACGCAACGACGCAGCCCGATAGCGCGGCGCCTTATGAGAGCCAGGGCGAACCCTGGGATCCACAGCGGCAAATGCTCTGGTTCCCGGTCAAGCCCGGCGCGAAGCCGCAGTTCTTCAACATCTCGACGCGGCTTCGGATCGACGCCGGCCAGAATGTGGGCATTGGCGGTTTCATTATTACCGGAAGCGCGCCGAAGAAGGTTATTGTCCGGGCCATTGGCCCGTCGCTGCGGGCGGCGGGTTTGGAGAACGCTCTGGCAGATCCGGTGCTCACTCTTCATGGAGATGGGGCACAACCGATAGCGAGCAATGACGACTGGCAGGAGGATCCCTCTTCGGCGGCGGAACTGATCGCGCAGGGAATGATGCCGGGGAACGAACTCGAATCGGCCCTCGTCGTAACGCTTCCTCCGGGCCACTACACCGCCGTAATTCAGGGAAAGAATTCCTCGCTCGGGACGGCACTCGTCGAGGTCTATGATGGAGATCTCCCCGCGGATTCTCAATTGGGGAATATCAGCACGCTGGGGTTCGCCGGCACCGGGGACGATGTCTTGATCGCCGGGGTTGTCATTGGCGGCCCGTCCGCCGGTCAGGTGGTGTTGCGGGCGCTCGGTCCTTCGCTGACCCAATTCGGCGTTTCGAACGCGCTCCAGGACCCGATGTTGCAGCTCTATGATGCGAACGGGAGCATCGCCAGTAACGACGACTGGGAAACGCCGGTAAACGGCCAGGCGATTCCTGAATCTTTCCGGCCCACGCACCCGCGCGAATCAGCGTTGGTAACGAGTCTCACTCCCGGGAATTACACCGTGATCGTGCAAGGAAAAGCGGCAACCACCGGCGTGGCGCTCGTGGAAGCTTACAACCTCGAATAGCCCGCGCGAAGCGCGGCCACCAGCCGCCACGATCTGTGTTCAGCGTCATTTTTGCTTCGTCACGCTC
>JBAPMH010000055.1:0-13859 GCA_049278515.1 Chthoniobacterales bacterium | reverse complement strand
GGATGCCGACGCCGCCGCGCAGGCTGTCGCCGGCGGCGATCCACCGGCCAACGTCGCAGCGGCTGCTCGAGGCGTGGCTAACGATCCGGCGAATGCCGCTGAGCCACGCAAGAGTGCGGCTGATGCCGTGGCCGATGCGGCGGAAGCCGCTGTCGCGGCCGGAAAGACTAACGCTGAGGTAAAAGCCGCATCCGCTGGCGCGGTGGGAGCGGCGGCCCCCGTCACCAAGGCCACTATCGACGCCAACGGGCTCAAGCTGGTTGCCGCCTCCGAAGGGGAATGGGGTAACTCCCTTCGCGCGCGCGTTGACCACGATGTGGCCGGCGGTGCGCCGGACTTGTTCAATCTTTCGCTCCGCGACGACAAGACCGGTCAGATCGAGGTCTTCCGGAATGTTTCCGTGGTGGCGGGTCACCCGCGGCAGATCGACCGCGTTTTGGAAAAAGGATCCAGCCTCGTGCGCATGAGCGGGTCGCTCCCGGCCATGCCGGCGGCGCACGATGCCGGCGCAGGCAAGGATATTTGGGGCGACAACACGCCGGAGACCAACGACAAGGTTGTGGGCGCCGGCATCTCTTCGAACGGCGGCCGTCTCGTCCAGAACGACTTCACCGGGACCGGCATGGAGAACAACAAGCAAGGTCTCTACGCTTTGCGAAAGGCCGACCTTTTCAACCTCCTCTGCATACCGCCCTACTTGCCCGACGAGAATGTCGATCCGGATCTCCTCTCGAAAGCCGTCGCTTTCTGTACGCGGCAGCGAGCCTTTATGGTCATTGGTTCTCCGGCGGATTGGAATACCAAGGATGCGGCGAAAAGCGGGCTCGCGGGGGATATCGGCATCGATAGCAACTACGCCGCCCTCTACTTTCCCCGCCTTCGCCAACCGAATCCATTGCGCGACAACCAAATGGAAGATTTCGACCCGTGTGGGGCCGTTGCGGGTGTCATGGCCCGCACCGACGCAACGCGCGGGGTCTGGAAAGCCCCCGCGGGGCTGGCCGCGAACCTCGTGGGCGTGCCGCAACTAAGCGTGCCGCTCACCGATGCCGAGAACGGTGAATTGAATCCGCTGGGCATCAACTGTCTGCGCGCTTTTCCAGCCGGCGGTCGAGTCGTTTGGGGCGCACGAACACGCGAGGGCGACGATCGGCTTGCCTCCGAGTGGAAGTATGTTCCGGTGAGGCGGACCGCGCTCTTTATTGAAGAGAGTCTTTATCGCGGGACGCAGTGGATCGTCTTTGAACCGAACGACGAACCGCTCTGGGCACAGATTCGCCTCAACCTGGGGGCCTTCATGCAGAATCTTTTCCGGCAGGGTGCGTTTCAAGGCACCACGCCGAAAGATGCGTACTTCGTAAAGTGCGACAAAGAAACGACAACGCAGAACGACATCAACCTGGGCATCGTCAACATCGTCGTTGGCTTCGCGCCCCTCAAACCGGCGGAATTTGTGGTGATCAAGATCCAGCAAATGGCCGGCCAGATCGAAACATAAGGAGGAGAGACCATGGCTCAATTCAGCGTGAACACGAATCCACAGCGATTCGACCCCTATAAGAACTTTAAATTCCGCGTAAAGTGGGACGGAAATTTTGTGGCCGGCGTCAGCAAGGTTGGCGGCCTGAAGCGCACCACCGAGGTGGTGAAGCATCGCGAGGGCGGCGACCCGAGCAGCAGCCGCAAATCGCCCGGGCGCACAGAGTACGATGCCATCACTCTGGAACGCGGCGTCACCCATGACACGGAGTTTGAAAAATGGGCCAACAAGGTTTGGAACTTCGGCTCCGGCCTCGGCTCGGAAGTCTCGCTCAAAGATTTCCGCAAAGACTTCATCATCGAGGTTTACAACGAAGCGGGGCAGCTGGCGATCGCCTACAAGGTGTATCGCTGTTGGGTCTCAGAGTATCAAGCGACACCCGACCTTGACGCCAATGCGAACGCCGTTGCCATCCAGCATATCAAACTGGAAAACGAAGGCTGGGAGCGCGACTACGAAGTGCCCGAACCGACCGAGCCCCAATTTACCGAGCCAGCCTAATCCGCCGCCATGCGCGCGTTATCGGCGGCGGAGCTCTTGGACGCGTGGGAGCGCGGCTTGGCCCAGTCGCCGGGGCAACGCGCCCTCATGCTTCTCGCCCTCGCTTGTGCGGAAACGCCCCTCGAGCAACTCACGCAACTCACTGTCGGCCGGCGCGACGCGGAACTGCTCGCGTTGCGCGAGCGAACCTTCGGACCGCGGCTGGCCAGTCTCGCCACCTGTCCAGCCTGTGCCGAGCAGGTCGAATTTCAGGTCACTTCCGCCGACCTTTGCGCCCCGGGGGAAACGGCGCCGGAGACGCTCCTCAGTCTAACGTACGGCGATTACGGCGTGGAATTTCGGCTTCCCACCGCCCTCGATCTCACCAGGCTTGATCCGGCAGGAGATTTCGACAGAAACCGCCAACATTTGTTGCAGCGATGCGTGATCGCAGCGCGGCACGCCGAGACAGAAATTGCGGCGGCGGAATTACCGGCGGAAGTGGCGACGGCGATCGCGCAGCGGATGGCGGAGGCAGATCCCCAGGCAGATATCCAGATCGTGCTCGCCTGTCCGCAATGCCAGCATACCTGGCAGGCACCGCTCGATATTGTTTCGTACTTTTGGACGGAAATTCACGCCTGGGCTGGCCGGCTGCTGCGCGAAGTTCATTCTTTAGCCCTCGCCTATGGATGGTCCGAAGGTGAGATTCTTGCCCTCAGTCCGTGGCGGCGCCAGGCCTACCTGGAATTGATCGAGCCGTGAAAGATTTCCTCAGCAATCTTGTGGAGCGCACCCTTACCACGACCGATGCCGTGCGCCCCCGAACGCTCTCGATTTTCGAGCCGCCGCCCGTAAATGGTGGAGCGTTTTTCAGCGGCGGCGAGGACACCGATGTGCACGCGATCGAGCGCAACGACGCGGAGCCTTCCGAACGGCTCTCGCAACTACAATCGCTCTGGGGCACGAGTCTACCTGAGTCTGCGGCCGGGCAATTTGTCTCCGCACCGCCAAGTACCGATCCCGCATCGCTTCAATTCCCCAGCGCCCGGTCACTTGTTCCCGAACGTGCCGATCTTTCTCAGGAGCAGCGGGAGATGGCAGCGCCAATAGCCGATCGCGCGAAGCCTGAAAGGGCCAAGCCAGGTCAAAAAGAAGCAGACTCATCTCGGACCGAGTCGCCTGGCGACTTGCGACAAATGCGGCCACGTGTTGACGTTCGCGAGGCGGATCAGAGCGTGGCTCGATCAAGCCGGGATCTCGCGTCTCCCGACCGGGCGGAGAAGAGCGAAGAAGACGTTGGCTCGTCTCCATCCGAATTGCCTGGCCCCTCGCCACAGGTCCGGCCGCCGGTTGACCTCTCTCGAAAGCAGCGGGCTGCGGTCTCGTCGACAGAGCGTCGCCGAAGCGCGGACGCAGATATCGTATCACCGCAAGTTCGGCCACGGGCCGATCGTCCTGGGAAACAGCCGAGTGGAGCGCCCTTGCCTGCGCGCCGCGGCGACCGGGATAACGCGGACGACCAAGATGCCAGCGGACTTCGGACGCAACTGCCGGCTGGGCAGGCACCGAGCCCGCGTGAGCCCACGCTTCGTAATCCGACAGACAAACGCCCGGACGGACTGAATCCGGAAAAGGTGATCGATTCAGGAGCAGGAGCCCGCGAACGCGGAGTGCAGCGCGAGCTCGTCCCCGCACGCGAGGTTCGCGCCGTCTCTCCACGGCCGCCTCCGTCCAGAACTCTTCCAGCCGCGCGCCCGCCTAAAAACCCACCGGCCGCGCCATCAATCAACGTTACCATTGGACGCGTCGAAGTGCGCGCTACGCTGCCGGCGCGAGTGCCTTCGTCAGCGGGGCGCGCCGCCTCGCCGATAATGAATCTGGAGGAATACCTGCGTCAGCGCGCGGGAGGAAATCGCCCATGAGTGACTCCGTAGCGATCGCCGCGGTCACGGCCACTTTGCGCACCTTGGTGCAGGCAGAGATTACGCACGAGGGAGGAAATCCGCTGGTCACGACATTGCCGCCCGACAAGGCTCAGGCGTTCGATAAAGCCGACGGATGGGTCAATCTTTTTCTCTATCACACTCAGATCAACGCCGCGTGGCGGAACAAGGACCTGCCCCGACAGGTAAAGCCGAACGAAACCGGGAATCCGCCGATGGGGCTGGACCTTTTCTACCTTTTGACCGCGTATGAAAAACTGGATAACGATCCCTTACTTCTCGCGCATCGGTTGCTCGGCCGCGCCATGCTGGTGTTGCACGATCATCCCGTGCTGAGTGCCGCGGAGATTCGCGCCGTTACCCCTAAAAATGATCTGGCGGACCAGATCGAGCGCCTCCGGGTGACGCCGGTGACGCTCCCACTCGAGGAGCTCTCCAAGCTGTGGATGATTTTTCAAACGGGCTACCGCATCTCGGCCGCCTATCAGGTTTCCGTCGTCTTAATAGACAGCCGTCGAGCGTCGCGCGCTCCCTTGCCCGTCTTGAGTCGTGGTCCGGACGATAGAGGTGCGGTCGCGCAAGGCGATTTGATTCCGCCCTTTCCGGCCATCGAAGACGTTCGCCTGGTTGACCCTGGCAGCAGTGAATTGCTATCCATGGAGCGGCGGGTCAGTTTCGAGCTCGGCGACAAACTCGCTCTCCTGGGCCACCATTTCGGTTTGGACGAAGGGGACATGTCCCTGGTGACGTTGACCGTGCGCCTGAGCACGTCACGCCTTGCCCAACCCCAGGATCTCGCGGTCGCGCCCGGCGATGCCACCGATCAACAAATTGTCGTTCAAATTCCGAACGATCCCGCGAATTTTCCGGCCGGGTTTTACACCGTTTCCGTCCTAGTCACTCCGAACGGGAAACCGGACGAGACGCGCACAACCAATGAATGGTCGCTTCTGCTCGCGCCCCAAATTACCAACCCAATGCCCCCGCCGTCAGTGGCACGCATCAACATCGTAGACGGGCTCGGGCAGGCCACCATCAACCTGACCTGCGCGCCTGATGTTCGGCCCGAGCAACGCGTCGCCCTGGCGCTCGGCGATCGGGAGGTTCGCGCGGCCCCACACACTAACCAGACCAACGCGCTGACTTTCGTGGCCAAGAAAATCGGCGCCGGCACCTTCCGCGTGCGCCTGCGCGTGGACGGAGTCGACAGTCATATCGTCGATTTCACCGACCCGGCGAAACCCCAGTTTCTTGACTCGCAAAAAGTGACGATCACATGAGCGACTTGGAGCGATGGCAGCAGAGCAACGCTCGCCAGTTGGGCGTGGCGCTTGCGGACCTGCGCCAGCGGCTCGAGCGATACATTCAGCAACAAAGCAGCGCGGCCACGGGCCCCTTTTCCCTCGAACAGCCAACAGAGGCGGAAGTTTCTGCCAATTCCGGGAGTAACGCGCCGGCACCGGAAGAGGAAGCCCCCTCGGCGCTCGCCATCTTGAGCGAACGACTCGGGCTTTCACCCTTCGAACGAGACATCCTGCTCCTTTGCGCGGCCATGGAGTTGGACACGCGCATCGCTCCTCTGTGCGCGCGTGCCCAGGACGATCCGAACAGGCCCTTTCCCACCTTTGCCCTGGCCCTGGCCTTGTTTGACGACGCGGCCTGGGATGCACTCTCGCCGGAGCGGCCCCTGCGCTACTGGCGTTTGCTCGAAATCAACCAACCCGGCGCACAGCCGCTCACCACCAGCGCGTTGCGGATCGACGAGCGCATCGTCAATTACCTGAAAGGCCTCAATTACCTGGATGACCGCGTCTCCAGTTTTATCGCGCCGCTGGAGATCGATCCAGTCTCCGCGGAGGTAGCGCTCTCGCAGAACGCAGTTGTCCAACAGATTTTCGGGCATTGGCAACGCGAGATCGAAACCGGCGTGTTGCCCATTGTGCAATTGATCGGGCCCGACCCGATCAGCAAGCAACTTGTGGCGCACCGTGCCGCTGCGCAACTGAATCGCATTCTGTGCCGCCTGCCCGTCGAAGCTTTGCCTTCGGCCATCGCGGACATTGAAACATTCGCGCGCCTTTGGCAGCGCGAGAGCCGGTTGCTGCCCCTCGTCCTGTATCTCGACGTGGAGGACGGGGACACCGCCACCGGAGAGCGTTCGGGAGCCGTCCCCCGTTTCCTGGCTCGCACGCATGGGTTCTGTTTCCTGGCTGTGCGCGAGGCGTTGCCGCGCCCGGGACGCGAGTCCATCGCGTTGGATGTGGGCAAACCGGACCGCAGCGAGCGCCAATCCGCCTGGGCAGAAGAATTCGGTCCGGCTGCGCCGGAAAGTCCGGCTCTCCTCGCCGCGCAGTACAACCTGAATTTGCCCAACCTCCGGCAACTCGCACGCCTTGCCCGCCAGGAAGCCGAAAGCGCTCCCGAATCGCTCCCCGAAAAGGCTTGGGATATTTGCCGGAGGAGCGAACGTCCGCGACTCGCTTCCCTGGCCCAGCGACTGGAGCCCAAGATGACCTGGGACGATCTCGTCTTGCCGCAAGCTGAAACGAAATTGCTGCGCGAGATCGCGGCGCAAGTCCGGCAGCGGAGCAAGGTTTACGACGACTGGGGATTCTCGCGCAAGATGAACCGCGGCTTCGGCATCAGCGCGCTCTTTGCCGGCGATAGCGGGTGCGGCAAAACCATGGCAGCAGAAGTTATCGCGAACGAACTCCGGCTGGATTTGTATCGGATCGATCTCTCCGCCGTCGTGAACAAGTACATCGGCGAGACGGAAAAAAACCTGCGCCGCGTCTTCGATGCGGCCGAGGACGGCGGCTCGATCCTGTTTTTTGATGAGGCCGACGCACTTTTCGGCAAGCGCAGCGAAGTGAAGGACAGCCACGACCGCTACGCGAACATCGAAATCAATTATCTCTTGCAGCGGCTCGAGTCCTATCGCGGCCTGGCTATTCTCGCGACAAACATGAAGAGCGCCCTCGACTCCGCCTTTCTCCGGAGGCTGCGATTCGTGGTCACCTTTCCATTCCCCGGCGTCGCCGATCGACGCCTTCTTTGGGAGAAAGTCTTCTTGCAGCAAGACGTTGCGCGCCAGCTGTCCGGTCCACCGCTCGAGACGTTGGATTATGAAAGACTCGCGCGGTTCAACCTGGCGGGCGGCAACATCCACAATGTTGCCTTGAACGCCTGTTTCATGGCGGCTGACGCGCGCTCGAAGGTCACGATGCCGCTCGTCCTGGAAGCAGCGCGCGCCGAGTTCTTGAAATTGGATCGACCGATCAACGAAACGGAGTTCCGTTGGACGAATGCAGGAGCGTGTCCCTCGGTCAACGCCAACGGACACGCCGAGCCCGCTCGCCTATGAGTATCAATGTTCACATCGAGCGCCTGATTCTCGACGGCCTCTCCGTGAGTGACGCGCAGAGTCCGATCATTGGCGCCGCCGTGGAAAGGGAGCTGGCTCGATTGCTGGCAACAGGCGGACTGGAAAGGAGTCTCCAATCCGGTGGCGCGTGGGCGACTGTGCCTGTCGGCGCGGTCCAGTTGACTGCGAGCAAGCCAGCGCAGCTCGGCCGGCAAATTGCGCAGGCCGTTTACGACGGGATCGGTCAGGAACACTTACCGACAGCGGAAGTTAAGGCACGAGGTTCTCATGTCAGCTGAACGCAGGTTCATCAACAAGTCCGCGCCGAATCCTGCATCGCGTGCAAACGCCGGTTCGGCGACTCGCATACTGCAACGCAAATGCGCCTGCGGCGGCACGCCCGGCCCAACAGGCGAATGCAAAGCGTGTCGCAAAAAGAAGCTGCAACGTCGTCCCAGCAACCTGCCCAGTCCGACAATCAAGAACGACGCAGCCTCCCTGGTGTCAGAGGTGCCAGGCATCGTGCACGATGTGATGCGCTCAACCGGTCAGCCACTTGACTCGGAAACACGCGCTTTTATGGAGCCACGTTTCGGCCACAACTTCAGTGACGTGCGTCTGCATACCGACACCCGTGCGGCCGAGTCAGCGCAAGCCGTGAATGCCCTGGCTTACACAGTGGGAAGCAACATCGTTTTGGGTCGCAGCGATCTTGCTTCGGGCACGCGGCAAGGCAGAAAACTAATCGCACACGAGCTTACCCACGTAATCCAGCAGAGAGAACAAGCATCGCTCGGTCTGCCGCTATTCTTCGAGACAGACGTCGGCGCGCCCTCCGAAAGGGAAGCTGACCGGGTAGCCGACAATATCTCGGGGGGCGGATTTTCGGGACCGATATCGACACACCCTTTCCTTTCGCTCCATCGGAAAGTGAAAGTTGACAGAGCAAAAGACCTCATTGACAACCCTGGTGGCAAGGGATTGACACAAACAAACGCACAGACCGTGGAGGGCTACCTTCAAACGCTCTGCTCCGGAGGCACGGTGAAGATCGATAAGAATAGCGGGAGCGTGAGCATGGCGGCAGGCTTTTGTCCCAAACCAATGGCAGGCGGAGTGATTGGTCCGCGGGCGCCTGCGCCAGTCGACGCTTCGAAGGAACCTGCTGGATGTAACTGCCTCTGCGACATGGTAGATTCTCCGGCGCAGTGGCACATCGACGTGGATGATTCCCCAAAAGCATGGCCGCACACTGACGGGAAGACAGTCACGACGGTGTCGCCCAATAGCTCGAAGTTCTGGGGAACTGCAACAAAGAGCGGGAAACAAACTGTCATCGACCCTTGGCTGGTTCTCGGCCACGAACTTTGTGGCCACGCCTGGCTTGATGAGAAAAAATTACCCGATGAAAACGCTACTCGAGGCGAGGGCGGCCATCAGGAGACCGTGGCAAGGGAGAACGAGTTGCGCCAGGAACACGGCCTCGAGGCCCGTGGGAACTTTAAGGACCCCTACTGCGGCGAGTCCTTTTCGAAGGACAAAGCCAGCGGTACAGTGCAGTGGTCCCAGTATTTTCAGAAATGCGTAGCTTGGCGGAAGAAAAATTACGGCGGGAAATACAAAATCGACGACAAGATTCCGTAAGAGGCCGGCGAAGGCCAAAGCTCGATGACGAGGAAGGTACTGGTATCGATAGTGAGCGCGACATGTGAGGCGAATCCGCCCGCGTGGCACATTGAATATAGCGTGCACAACCAGGGAACGGCCTTCCTCTGGCTAATCGTCGATGAGAGCCTGGTGTTTAGGCGCGACGGTTCGCGCGTCGAGCTGTGCTATGCTCGAGCGAGAATGCAGCCCAATGTGAAAGTGTTCGGATACTTCAATCCTGACGTCATAGAGATTCCAGCGGGCGAGACGGTGCGGCAGGCCGTCGAGATTATCTGGCCGTGCCGGCTTAGCGGTATCTGGAATTCCGAGCGCGAAGCTAACCTTCCGCCCGGCAAGTATGAAGTGTCCGTGCGGATCGGCTTTGCTTCGACGGTGGCACCGGAGCCGCCGACCGTGGGCGAAGATGTTGAATCGCCCGTGCTCCGTTGGCAGGAGGAAGCGACGAGTTCGCCCGTAACTCTTGAGATTCCCGCCTGGCATGTTGTTCCCTGAATCGGCGGTATGGCTGTTAGCTCGACAAATAAACAGCAGTGATAGAGTCCTAAATCCTGAGAAGAAGAACTGAAGATGAATCAGCGGATTCAGAAGGCTCTGCCTCTCCCATCATTTACGAAGGTTCTTAGCGGCGTTCTGCAACGAAAATGCGCGTGCGGCGGCACGCCCGGCCTCACAGGAGAGTGCGAAGCATGCCGCGAGAAAAAGCTGCAACGTCGTCCCAGCACCCTGCCCGGTTCATCCTCAATCAAGCCCCAACCACCCACCGCGGCACAGGTTCCTCCCATCGTGCATGACGTGTTGCGTTCGCCGGGCCAACCTCTTGAGTCCGCGGCGCGGACTTTCATGGAGCCACGCTTCGGGCTCGACTTCAGCCGCGTCCCGATTGTGGCGCAATCGAAACTCGCCTTGAGCACGGGTGAAGATTCCTTTGAACAAGAAGCCGACCGGATGGCAGGGCAGGTGATGGGGGCATCGGTCTCGATCGCGCCGGAACTTGGAAAAGTGAGCAAACTATCGCCAACCCGAGCGATTCAGCCCAAGGCGCGATCATCGGCATTAATCGACGTTCTACCCACCCCGAGGCCAAACGCGGCGACGGCTCGCGTAAGAGAAGCTTCAGGTTTTGACGCCGTGGCTGCTGACGATTCGGTGACACGCCCCGGTTTCAACTTCGCCAAGGTTAGGGTTCATACGGGAGAGCAGGCTGCGGAAGCCGCGCGCTCCCTCAACGCGCGTGCTTTCACGATCGGCAATGATATCGTTTTCGGAGCTGCGGAATACGCGCCCCAAACGGAAGCTGGACGGTTCCTTTTGGCGCATGAGTTGGCGCACACGCTTCAACAGAGCGAATCCAATCCGTATCTCGTCCAACGCAAGATCACTGTCCAGAACCCCGCCAGCCAAACTCCGAATATCCCGATTCCGTGGGCTACGATGACAAACGCGGAGATCGTCGAGCAATGGTGTAATGAATTGTGTCGTGACGGCGCATGGACAGTTGACCGTGCGACTGGTGTGGTGGCTTCTTCGGTTGGAGCGACGTTCTGCGCCGCCGAGGCTCAAATCCCTTACAAGCACTTCAGCTTGGGCGGCAATCCTGTCTCGTGCGAATGTTTGTGCTTCATGGTGACACCAGCGGCACCAGACGTGCGGCTCCACGCCGCGAACTTCGTTACCCTCCCGAGCGGGCCGTTCGATGTTCACGCGGTCGGAGAAGGACGGACGCGACCACCCGACGCCGCGGCCGGCCGTCCGGAAACGAACGTTGGCGTCAGTGGGATTCAGGCCGTCGGCGTTACCGGGGTTGGGGACACACACCCGCAGAGCGGAACGGGCCGTACTCAAGTGCTGCGAGATCCGCCGTGGATCATACTCGGCCATGAATTGTGCGGACACGCGCGCTTGGGAGCTCTTCCCCATGTCGGGCATTCGACAACGCCTGAGGGAAATCGAAGTGCGGTGGACATTGAAAACCAAATACGACGAGAACATTCGACAACCGCCAACGATCTCGGGATTCGCCGAGGAGAATTTACGAGTACAGACGGAGCGAGGCACTTCGGGTCAGTCTATCAGTCCAGCGCGGGCGAAACGCTTGCGACCATTGCCACCCGAGTTGGCATAGCGGTCGCCGACAGACTCAGCCATATTTGGCGCGAGAATGGCGCACCGATTACGGCTGCCACGGCAAACACGCTAGCAGTTGGCGAACGCCTCTTAATCGAAAACGTTTTCTGGCACCAGGTGATAACCGGTGAAACAGCTCAAAGCATCGCCGCAACGTGGGGAGTCACTCTAGCCTCCCTGCAAACAGCCAATCCTTCACTCGCTGGTGCAAATCCGGCTGTTACCGCTGGCCAGCGCCTTTTGATTCCGGCTTCGTAAGCGGAAAAGGGAAGGGTTCCATGGAGAAATGCGAGGCACCCAAGATTGAGATGGTAGAGTACGAAATCTCACAGCAAGTTTCCGGTCAGGCAAAACTGGTTGTTGCGTGGCGTTTCACGAATCCCAACAACGGAATGCTTTACGTCCTCATCGCGCATCCGCGGCCGATCGTAACAGGCCACCACGTCATCTTGGATCACTTAGCGTCGGACAATTCAGATGAGCTTTATTTTAATGTCGTGCCTGGTTTTGAGTTTATCGCGATTGCCCCGGCGGAAACCATCGAGCGGTTGTTAAGTTGTCATCTGGAATTGCCCGGCAGTTTCGAAACTATTACGATCGTCGGAAAGTTTGGCTACAACGGCGTGCCTCCCAACCCGGATTGGGAACGCACGAAGAATTGGACGCAGGTCGCAAAGTGGCAACAGATCGGGGATTCGGATCCTCTGTCACTGAGATTGAAAAAGAGCCCGGGACAGGTTTTTTGAGGAAGGAAGCAATGCCGACACGATTCCACCTGAAAAGGCCGCAGGAATAAAGATAAAGAGGACGCCCAATGGGGTGAATGGGATTTTCAGATCCCGGGAAACGGCAATGGATGCTCTCGACGCTTTCGTGGTTTTTGCTCGTCAGAAATCGCCGGACGGGTGACAATACGCTCTTGTCATGAAGGCGCTGTTGCGCACTCAACCCCCACCCCAGCCGCACTCGTTCCTGCCGGCGCATCGTGCCGTCTTGCAGCGCAAGTGCGCCTGCGGCGGCACACTCGGCCCCACCGGCGATTGCCCGGAGTGCGCGAAGAAAAAGAAGCGCTCCCTTCAACGGAAGCTCCTGATTGGCGCGAGTAACGATCCGCTGGAAGATGAAGCCGACCGCGTCGCCGACCAGGTCCTGGCAGGACCGGCCCGTCCAGCCGTCACGGGCACGCCACTCCGAATCCAACGCTTCACGGGCCAGCCAGCCGGACAGATGGACGCGGCGCCTGCCAGTGTAGATCAGGTTCTCTCCAGTCCGGGCAGACCATTGGAGCCGCAGCTGCGATCAGACATGGAGAGCCGATTCGGCCACGATTTTTCGCGGGTGCGGTTGCATTCCAGCGCCGCCGCTGAGGATTCAGCGCGGGAAGTGAACGCCCAGGCTTACACCGCGGGACACAACATTGTCTTCGGGTCTGGCAGGTTTGCACCGGAGACGCGCAAAGGACGCCGGTTACTAGCTCATGAGTTGACGCACGTGGTGCAACAGCACGGGGGAGGCTCACGGGCAAACAGTCTGCAAAGGGCGCCAGCCGAGACCGCTTCTTCTTCCGATGAAGAGACGGCGGCGCCGGAGGAAGCGCCGCCAGACACGACCGCGGCAGCGTGCGGGCCCGGAGGCGGAGGCATGGCAGCGGGTGATGACGAGTCCTGCAGCGGTTCAGCGGATCTTTATGCGGGAACGCAGGTGTTCGAGGGGAAATTTCCGCCCGCCTTGACCGGGGCCTTTGGGACTGTGTTCAACCCCTTGCAGAGTTGGCTGGACGGCAAGGAAAGGGATCTCGGAAAACATTTTCCGATTCTGAACGGAAACCCGCTGCTCGCGGCTCCGGTTGATGTCGCGAAGCAGATTCTGGGACCGGAAAAAAAGAGCCGGCCCGGCGTTAAGATCCAGACCGAGGGGCGCCGCCGCCTGGCGTTTTTTGATCCAGCCAGCACTCCGCCGAACCTGGCTGAGTCATGGATTATCCTGCCGAAGTTACAGTCGACTGCGAACTCCAATTGGGAACTGCCGAATGCGGACGCTTCCAAAGTGGCCAACTGGGTCGCCTCCGCCGGCGCGGACAGGATACCGATCGAATTCCGAGGGTCGGACGGAGATTGCTATAACCGCAGCGATCCGGTCAGGTTCGTGGTTTCATTTTCAGAAAGCCCCTCGCAGATGATTGAAGAACACGAACAGCGGCATGCGGAGGATTGGAGGAAAACTTTTTGCCGCATCATAGGTGGACGCGACCGGAAAATAACCAAACGCACGGGCGCGGCGAATTCGCGGGCGGGGTGGGCGCTCAACGATCCCGCCAAGGCTGAAGGACGTGCCCTGCAATCCCTTTACCGGGGGATCGACAGCAAGCTGGAAACGGCGGAGAACCTGTTGGCCGGCCAGGATCAAGCCAGGAAACGCCTCCACGGCATCAGCCGGCTCAATTTTCAACTCAATAGGATTATCGTAAAGGAACAGTGCGAAGTCGTCCTCGTCGATGCCGGGATTAAACCGCGAGGCGGCTAAACAGAAGACACTCCCGGCGGCACGGACGTCTTATCTTCCGGATGAACAAATGAGGCGGAGCTGTTGAAATGAGAGGGAGCTTGAGCATTCGATCGCCGGCAGCGATGGCTCCGAATTCCTTTCGTCCGCCCTCCCGCCCGCTGCTGCAGCGCAAATGCGCCTGCGGGGGAACTCCGGGTCCGACTGGGGAGTGCCAGGAATGCCGCAAGAAGCG
>JBAPMH010000054.1:0-1545 GCA_049278515.1 Chthoniobacterales bacterium | reverse complement strand
GCTCAGGACCGCGTGGCCCCCGTGGCGTCCGGGAATGCGCTACGACGGCATCGAGCTCCGCGACATGGGCCCGTGGTTGCCGCTGCGAGGCCGCAATCGCCACGCCGCGTCCGAGGCTGGCGGGAGCGTGCTGCCGACGGGCGTCCCATGAGGACATCGCCTCGACTGGTCAGCGAAAGCCCGAGACACGTCCGCAACGTGGGCTTCGCCATCACCATCGGCCTGCTCAGCGAGCAGATGTGGTGGACGAAGACCTTCCTCGGACTTCGCTGCAACCTGACGCGTCTCCCGCGCGTGCGCAAGGCCAGGGTTCCGGTCACGATGGAGCCGACCTCGACGAGCCTCTTCCGCGGCTTCGACAAGGAGATCGCGCAGAGCCGCGGGACGAGCTACGTCGAGCTGCTTCTGCGCAGAGGTCTCTGCGACTCGGGCGTACAAGAGCTCTACGTCGCCTACCACGACGGCCAGCCCGCCTACGCGCAGTGGCTGATCCGCGCGGATGACCAGGACCGCCTGCACGAGCACTCGCCGGGCCGGTACGACTCGCTGGAGCCCGACGAGGTGCTGTTAGAAGGCGCCTTCACGTTCGCCGCGTTCCGTCGCATGGGCGTCATGGCCGACGGGATGGCACAGCTGCTCCGCATCGCGAAGGGGGAGGGAGCGTCGTCGGCGATCACCTACGTCGCGATCGACAACCTGCCCTCGCTCCACGCATCCTCGAACGTCGGCTTCGATCTCGATCACGTTCGCGTGAGCGTGCGGCGCTTCGGCCGGCGCCGGAGCTTCACGCATGAGCCGGACGAGGCGGCGGAGCTGGCCTGGGCGGAGGCGACAACCCGCTAATGGTGACAGCGCCGGGTACCGACAACTGGAACGCCAGCTACCATCCGCTCCGGGCTCGAGCCTCGGAGGAATGGGGCCTGTGGGTCAAGCGCGGTCATGACTGAAGAACTCGATCTCCGGCACTTCCTGGGAACCCTGCGCAGGAACATCTTCCTCGTGCTGCTCACTGCGGTCCTGGTCGCGACGGCGGCCTACGTCGTGTCCCGCCTGCAGCAGTCGAAATACCGCTCCACGGAGACCCTGCTCTACGCGCCGTCCGACACGAGTGCCGCCAATCCGGTCGATCACACTCGCGCGATCGGGACGCTTGTAGCCCTGGCGAAGACGGACAGCGTCATTGGCGATGCGGCAAGCCAGCTTGGTCTGAGCACGGAGAAGCTGAAGAGCGCGATCACGGTCAGCGGGTCGGACAACGAGGATCTCATCAAGATTTCCGCCACTGCAGGGGCCGCATCGGATGCTGCGCGCTACGCACGCAGGACGGGACTGTCCTTCGTCGCGTGGAGGAAGACCATTCAGAACGACCTGATCCAGGGTCGCATCTCTTCGCTCAAGGACCAGCTCACGCAGCTGGCGGGACGTACCAACCCCAGCGCGGTCGCAGCCGCCGCGGACCTACGCACACAACTTGCAGAAGCAGAGTCCGAGCTTGCGAACTCGACCGGGGACCTACGCGAGGTCGCTCCGGCAGCAGCTCCGAGT
>JBAPMH010000053.1:0-6337 GCA_049278515.1 Chthoniobacterales bacterium | reverse complement strand
CGGGATCCCTCGACAAGCTCGGGATGACGGTTACTTGCGCCGATGTTTGATCCGATAGGTGAGGAAACATTCCTCGCCAATGACGCGCATCTCGGTCAGGGAGCAGCGGACGGAACGCGGGAGGAATTCCTTGCTCAGACCGGTCAAGGTTGGCGCTTCGGCGCCCCCAAAAAGAAACGGAGCAATCGTCAGATTGAGCTGGTCGACCAAATCCTTCTCGAGCAACGCCCGAAAGAGCGTTGCTCCGCCTTCGCAGGCCACCGATCGAACGCCGTAATCCCTCCGGAGCTGTTGTAACATCCACCTGAGATCGACCGAGCGCGCATCGCTTAAATGAAGCGTAGCCTTTTCGCGGAGCGCTTTCTGGTGGCGCGCTGGCATCCGGACAGTGGAGAAAATGACGATCGGAGAGATGTCCGTCTGGAAAATCTTCTGGCCGACATCGATTCGCCCTTCGTTCGAGACGATCACGCGCAGTGGATACGGCGTTTGCCCACGGGCAACCCGGGCTTCGCGCATTTTCGGATCGGGCACGCCGAGCCGGACATTGTCATGCTTGAGGGTGCTGTGGCCGATGAGGACCGCATCCCCCAGGGCGCGTTGCCGCAAGAGATGAGTCTTGTCCTCGCGCGAAGTGAAATCGACCGGCGTGAAATTCTTCGTCGTGATCTTGCCATCCAGCGTCATCGCGAACGTGACGGCGACGAACGGCCTTCCTCCAATGGGGGAGGGACCTGTGCGTCCCGACTTCTTCGAAGCAGATCGCCGCACAAAGGCGGCTCCCACCTTTTTCTTATTCTTCTTTCTCGGCGATTTCATGCTCAAGGGTGGCGAACTCCTCCTTCATGTCGCGCATCCTCACATGGCCGGTGGCGGCGCTCGGTTTGTAGAAGAAATAGACAATTCCCCCGGGCAGGCAGCTCACCAGGATGACCAGAAAACCGGTGAGTCCGATCATCCGCGCGACGGCTGGAGGAATCGCGCACAGATTAAACAGCATTACCTGGAGAATGAATTCACGCGTCCCTACCCCCGCGAAACTGATCGGCAACGACGAAATCGTCCGTTCGATCGGCATAATGGCGAAAAAATCGACGACCGCGACGTTGGCCTGAAAAGCGTAGGCGACGCAAAGAAAGGTGGCAAAGGTCCCGAGGTGACAAACCAATGACGCGCCGAAAGCGCCGGCGGTCGCGCGCCAGTGTCGCGCGTAAAGATGATAGGCGGCCGAAATCTCAATCAGCTTTTCCCGGCCGGGAAACCGATGGGGAAGTTTGTGGAGGAGGTTGAAGCCGCTCACGATAAAAGTCGTGCTCACGAACAGGACGGAAGCTCCGAAAACGATCAGTACCACCCAGACATAAAAGCGCGGATTATGAAGCGGATTGCTATCGAGCTGCGCCGCGGTTTCGCGGGTCAGCCAGCCGTAGCGCAGAAAAATCAGGATGCCGGTAATGATGATCAAGGCAATCAGGCCGACCATTCGATCGAAGAGGACCGCGAGCAATGCTCCCGGCTTTTTGTCAGGCGTTTCTTTCCAGAGCAGGTAGGTCTTGACGATATCGCCGCCGGTTCCGCCGGGAAGGAACTGGTTGTAAAACATTCCGATTAGGAAGAGGGCGCCGATCCGACCGTTGCTGAGATTGATTCCTTGGACGCGCAGAAGGATTTGCCACCGCACTACAGCGGCGAGCTCGACGATCAAATACGCGATGATGGCTCAGCCGATCCACCGATAGTCCGCTTCCCGGATCGCGACGACCATGGCATCGCGGACCTTCTGATCGTGAAAGACCCAGTAGAGTAACCCACCGGTGACCAGCAGTTGAATAATCGTCAGGATCGTTTTTTTCATTCGCCGAAGTGTTCTTTCCAGCGCGTTACGGATTGGCGGATTTCCTCGGCGGTCCTGCGCGGGCCCATTTCCCAGACAAATAAGCAGTTCGCCGGAAGAAGCGGAACAAGATTCTCCAGGTCCACCATGCCGGTGAACGGCGCCTGATGATCCTGCGCCGGCCATTTACAATCCTGAAGGTGACAACCGAAGGCGCGCGGTCCGATCGCGCGCAGCCACTCGGCGTGATTCAGGAACCCGAGGTTTTCCTTTATCTGGATGTGTCCCATGTCGTGCCAGTAACCCAGTTGGGGCGAGTTCAATTCGTCGAGTAACGCCGGCAACTCGCGTTCCGTGGGGATTTCCTCGTAGCCGCGCCGCCCTTCCACTCCCAGCCGGACGTTTTTCTTCGCGGCATATTCGGCAATCTGCTTCAGCGAATCCTTCACTCGTTCGAGATAAGGCGGCGCCTCGGCTTCGCGGGTTTGAACGGCTTTCACTTTCTTGCGAACGTATTCGCGGGAAAGGAGCTGGCCGGCCTTGGCCAGGGCGATCAGTTCGTCGGTGATGGGATTCATTTCCACTTCGCCGCAGTGAAGAACAACAAACGGCGCGCCGAGCCGCTCCGCGAAATCGATGGTCTGAAAGGTTTGTTTGATCGCGCGTTCCCGTTCCTTCGAATATGCCGCCGAAATCTTGTAGCAATCGGGCGACGCCTGCAGGATCTCGACCGGAAGAGGACAAAAATTATGCAGGCTGGTGAATTCCATTTCGCCCGCCTCAAACATTTTCTGGATCCCCGGCATGAGCGAAATGCGGATGCCGTGTCCAAGCTCGACGCGATTAAATCCTAGATCTTTGATCTCGCGGAGCATTTCGCCGCCGTCGGTATGGCGGCCCGAGTTCCAGCAGGTGGAGAAGGAAATCATGGGTGGGCACTTATTCCTGCATTGTCATCCCGAGGCTGGTCCCGCAAACGCGGGACGCCGAGGGACCCCGCAACCGAATGACGAATGACGAATGACGAAAAGCAGGCTCCTCGCGTCGACTTCGGCATTCTGGTTTCGTCATTGTTTCGACATTCGTCATTCGTGCTTCGTCATTCTCTCGCGTTCGCGGCTCGGGACTAGGGGATGGTCGCAACTGTATTAACAGCCGGTGACGTGACTTCCATCGTGCATTCGCCGGGTCCCGAGCATTCCTTGCGTACCCGCAACAAGACAAAAACGGTGATCGCGCCGTAAAGGACCGCGGCGATAGCCAGCGCCGTCTTCATTCCAATGAAGTCCGACAAACTCGTCACCCCGAGACCGGCCAGAGGCATCAAGCCGACAAAGCTCAACATGAACACGGCCGAGACCCGCCCCCGCAAGTAGTCCGGCGCGCGTTCCTGGACAATCGTGCTGGCGAGGCCGAAGTTGGTGGCCAGGCCTAACGAATTGACCACCAGCAGGCCGGTGGCGACGTAGAAGCTCGGGCCGAGCGACAGACCGCAGATCGCTCCCGTCACGCCGAGAGCGCAGAGGATCATCAGCGGCACCCGTTTTTCCCGGGCCAGCCCGATCAGGAAAATGGAGCCGACCACCGACCCGACGGCCGAAGCGCCCATCAGAAATCCAAGGCGATCCGGACCGAGCCCGAGCACAAGCCGGACATAGAGAGGCATCATCACGGTGATAATCGGGAAGATACAGACCGACTGCGTCGCAATCAGAATAATCATGGCGAAACTCGGTCTATCGTTCCCCACAAATTTGAAGCCGTCCTTGATCCCGCTGGTGCGCTTTTCTTCTTCTTCCGCGCTCCCTCTTTGGCGCGGGGGCAGCGAGAGCAACGCGACGATCAGCGCCAGGAAGGTGACGGCGTTGGCAAAAAACGCCGAGGCGGTCCCCCACACGCTGATGAGGATTCCGCCCATCGTCGGACCCACCACGCGCGAACCGTGAAAGACCGACCGATCGATGGCGATGCCGCTCGGGATTTCCTCCCGCTTCACCAACTCCGGGACGAGCGCGGAGAGCGCTGGCATTTCAAACGAATTCGAGACGCCGAGGATGGCGGCGAACGTCAGGATATGCCAGATCGCGATCTGATTGGTCCAAACCAGATACCCGATCCCGAGCGCGAGCACGATCTGGACGTATTGGGTAATGAGGAGAATCCGGCGCTTATCGTATTTGTCCGCCGCCGATCCGCCAACCATGGTCAACAACAACATCGGGAGGCCGGCGGCGAATTGAGCCATCCCGAGCCACAGCGCCTTGTCTGTCAGGGTGCTCATCACATAACCCTGCGCCATGACCTGCATCCAGGTGCCGGTGTCGGAAATTGCCGAGCCAATGATGTAGCGGCGATACGGGGCGTTGCGCAGCACGCTTAATGCGCTCCGGGCCGTCAATTTTGTTTCCGCGCTCATCGCGGAGACTCATACGCGGGGAGCGATGCTGCCGCAACGCATCGTCTGTTTCGCTTTGGTGTGGGCGGAATGCTCGAATAATCCGGATACCAACGGAAGGCGTGAATCTGCCATTCGCCGGAGGCGTCGTCGATTACATTTACATGTTGGATTTCGCTTCGGTCACCCAGTCCGTTCGAACTCTGGCGGCAGCGCCAAATGATTAGTCGACTTTGGTGCGCCGCGAAATCCAATAGAGCGGTTTTCGGCCGCCATGAGCGATAGCAAGAACCCAGAGAACCTGTCCTCGGACGACATAAGGAATGTAATAAGGAAACACTCGAAGGTTGATGCGGCGATATGAGCTCGGTCGCAGGCGGTACAGCTCTGGATGATCGGCCGCCCACAATATGCTTCGATCCACCTCCTCCCTAAATCGCCGGCCAAAGCCAACGCGAGCCTTTTCATAATAGGAAATCGCATCAAGGAACTCCTGCTGAGCTTCCTCGACGAAGCGGATCGTCACGGAGCCAGTCGTCGCTCGGCTTCTCCCATGACCTCCGCGTACGGGATGCCCTTCACGCGGCCCTCATCAATCTCGCGGATGCGGTCACGAATCTCGGAGTCCCACGCGGCCGCAGCGTCTGGATCAGACGCTGGGTCGACGTTCTCAAGGAGGAAGCCCGCCAGCGCCAGCCTCTGTTGCGGTGGAAGGTCCATCGCTTCTTTGGTCACCTCTTCAAGCGCCTTCGGCATGGCAAATTGTTGCAGAGCCTTCGCTGTCGGTCAATGCAACTGAACGCGTCGACAGAGGTGCCGCTGCACTACAGCTCAATACGCTGCTCGTTTTCCTTTGTGGGCGGGTAGATACGAAGTCCGAGCTTGATGCCCCGATCTCCCAATACGTTCAGCGTTCCCGCTGACACCTGCACATCCTCGTCTGGTTCCCCGGTGAAATACACGCACCACAGCTCAATCTCATACTCACTGGATAACGTCGCCCATGCCGACAAATCGTTGTTCACTCGCCCGAACAATTCAGCGACATGAGCGTCCAGGTTTCCCGGATATTGCCCGGCCGCGTCGAGATGCCAATATCCGGTCTCACGGACTATGGGCTGTCCCTTGGATGGCTCAATCTGGCCTTTGACGAAGCCAAGCGTCGGGCGGCAACCGAGGAGTCGAGAGATTGCATCCGGCCTGAGCGAATCCCCGGCGATCCTCAACGCGGCACATGAAAGGCGAAGGGAAGGCATCGGGACAATTAGAATCCCGCCTCAACTCTTCACCCACAACGTCGCAATTTCGGAGTGTTACAGCCGAAGCCAAGAGGGAAACAACGCAGCGCCGTTGAAATCATCTCGGTTTCCACCGATTACGCTGCGAGGGAAATGCAAGAAAGGCTTGAGGAGAGTAGCCGTCAAGCCGGGCCGAGAGTCGCGTTTCCACCAATATTCCGCTTGAGCTTATTTGGAGGGGCCAAAAATCGCATCGAGCGTTTGCTTACCAAGAGCTCCGTCTGGGCTGAGAGAGTGCTTCCTTTGAAACGCGCGAATCGCGATGACGGTGCTTGGACCAAGGGCACCATTTGGTTCGCTCGCAAGAAGGCCTTCCGCGCCAAGCGCGCATTCGATGCGAAAGGCCGCAGCGATGAACTCACGCTTTTCTTGATTGCTAAGGAGGGTGGATAAAGTAGCTGGTCCGAGGACCCCATCGACAGCAACCATCCCTTGCTTGCGCTGGTATGCCTCAACCGCGTTGACGGTTTCTTCGCCAAATACTCCGTCGGGCTGTTTCGAAAAAACTCCGGCATCATAGAGCTTTTGCTGGACCGTGCGCATCATGCTCAAGAAATGGTCGCGCTCAGCCGACGACAACATCACCGCTTGGAGCCCAATAACCACACGAATATCGTAGCTGCCCGACCTTTCAAATCCGAGCCCCTGAAGAAAGCCATTACTCGTGCCGGCACTCAATTCTACGCCGACTGGCATCAACGTGTTGGGCGTTTGTGGCAACGTCACGACTTGGCTGAGCGAAGATCCAGCGCGAATTGCGAACGTCATCATTCCTTCGAGAACATCTATAACTTGCGCGGAATGCCTGAT
>JBAPMH010000052.1:0-4029 GCA_049278515.1 Chthoniobacterales bacterium | reverse complement strand
AATTCGAACCAGGCTTTCGCCCTTTTGATTCCGAATTATCTGCCGACAGAAAAATTGTTTTACCTCGGCAAATCAGCCTGGTCGCCCGCAGTTGCGGATGAAAAAATTACTCTGCCAGCCGACCGTTGCGAAGCATCGACCAACAACTTCGCCTACGAAATGGGCATGACAGAGACGTCGCCCCCCGGATTCCCGCTCATCGCCGATGCTCCCTTCAGCGGCGGGGCCAGCGCCGTCTACAAAACCGACCAAACCCAGAAGGGTGGAATTTGGAAGGGTAAAAAGGCGATTGTAATTCGGTGCGATCAGAGCGGGACCGTCGAAACGTGCAAGGTTAGTTCAGCGGCCGGAACGGCCACCGTGGAAGGGCCAACCGGCGGCAGCACGAACACGGATATTTTCGCGGCGAATGGTTCGACGTGGATCTCTCCCACAGGCAACGCTCTCTTGCTCCCCAATACTCCTTGAACCGGTCGAGCGACGGTCGCGCGCTGTAGACGTTCGCCTGTGGCGAACGCAGCGGAAGCGTATTTGCTGTCTTACCCAGTCCCGCGTCGGCCGCAGGCCGACGTCTACAGAGCACGCGGTCGTGCTTTTCCCGGCGGCGAGGCTAAGGGTTGGGCTGGGCCGCAGGCGCGATTACTTCCGATTCGAATTCACCGTCGGCCACCCGCGTCCGGATTTTCGATTTTGCGCGCACGGCCGTGACGGTCTGAATTACCTGGCCGGCGCTGTCTGTGGTGATGCTATAGCCCCGGCGAAGTGTCGCCTCCGGTCCAAGAACACGCAGAATTTCTTCTCCACGCTGGAAACGTTGCTGGGCGCTTTCCCAAATCCGTCGGGGCTGGGCCAGGAAACGCCGGTGCAGGTCGATCAGGCGGTTGCGGCGGAGCGACAAGGCGTGTTTCGGATCGTGTGCCTTCAACGACTGAGTGCGCGCGGAAAGAGCGGCGCGGGCGTCCGCCACAAATTGCTTTAACCGGCGGCGCAGCGATTCCGCGGTGAGATCGAGCTGCTGCTGAGTGTCGCGCATCCGCTGCGTCAGCTCCCGGGCCAGCGTCCGCTCGGAGAGAAAGCGCAGACGTGTCAGGCTTTGCTGAAGGAAATTGCGAATATATTTTTGGAGGCAATTCTCCAGCTCGTTGACGCGTCGCGCGAGTTCGGCTGCGTCAGCGACAATCAATTCCGCCGCCGCGCTCGGTGTCGGCGCCCGAAGGTCCGCGACGAAATCCGCGATGGTGAAATCGATTTCGTGACCGACCGCACTCACGACCGGGAGAGACGAATGGAAAATAGCGCGCGCCACGATTTCTTCGTTGAATTCCCAAAGGTCTTCGATGCTGCCGCCTCCCCGCGCGATAACGATCAGGTCGACCGGATCCCAGGCGTTGTTCGGCATGGCCAACTCCCTGATCGCCGTTGCAATTTCCGCTGCCGCCCCGATCCCCTGCACGCGCACCGGACTGATCAGCACCTGGACATTCGGGGCTCGCCGTCGCAGCACATTCAGGATATCGCGAATCGCCGCGCCAGCAGGCGAGGTGACAATGCCGATGCGTTTCGGGAATTTCGGCAGGGCGCGTTTCCGGGCGGGATCAAAAAGGCCTTCCGCTTCCAGTTTGCGTTTGAGCGCCTCGAACTTTGCCTGGAGCAACCCGGCCCCGCGAGTCTGGAGGATTTGGACACTGAGCTGATACTGGCCGCGCGCCTCGAAAACCGAGACGTTTCCATAAACCTGGACCTGCGCGCCATCGGCGATCGGTGGGGCGCCGGGCGGCAGGGTATTGCGAAAGATGACGCACGAGATCGCCGCGCGTTGATCCTTAAGAGTGAAGTAGCGATGCCCTGATGGATGCAGTTTGTGATTGGAAATTTCCCCCTGCACCCAGACCGCACCGAACTTTGTCTCGAGCGTCCCACGGATCTGGCGGGTGAGCTCAGCGACGGTGAAGACTCTGGAGGTTTGTTGGAAAAAATCGCTTTCCACGGTTCAGAATGACGAATGACGAATGACGAATGACGAACGAATGCCCAACGCTGAATGCCGAATCTGACGCAGGCGCATCGCCCCTTCGGGCTTCGTCATTCCTTCGACATTCGTCATTCGTGCTTCGTCATTTGCCAAACAACTCCTCCTGGGTGCCGACTGGAACCTTCAGACCAAGTTTCCGATAGGCGTTTGGCATGGCGACGCGTCCTTGCGGAGTGCGCTTGATGTAACCTTCCATGATCAAATACGGCTCGTTCACTTCCTCAAGCGTGCCCGCTTCTTCGCCCACCGCCACCGCGAGCGAGCTCAAGCCGACCGGCCCGCCATTGAATTTGTGGATTAACGTTTCGATAATTCGCTTGTCCCATTGATCGAAACCATCCCGATCGATTTCGAGCATGGTTAACGCTTTGTCGGCCAAATCGGCCGTGATTTTGCCGTCGGCCTTCACCTGCACGTAGTCGCGCACCCAGCGGAGGAGATTGTTTGCGGTCCGCGGCGTCCCGCGCGTCCGAGTGGCGATTTCAGCCGCGCCGGCGGAGTCGATTTCCACCCCGAGGAGCCCGGCGCTTCGCGTGATGATTTTGTGCATCTCTTCCGCGCTGTAATAATCAAGCCGCGCCGTCATCCCGAAGCGCGAGCGCAACGGCGCGCTCACCATCCCGGCTCGAGTCGTGGCCCCGATCAGCGTGAATTTTGGCAATTGCAGGCGAAGACTCCGCGCTTGCGGCCCCTGATCGATGATAATGTCGAGCCGGTAATCTTCCATCGCGGGATAAAGGTATTCCTCGATCGTCGGCTGGAGGCGATGAATCTCGTCGATAAACAGGACATCGCCTTTTTCGAGGCTCGTCAGGAGTCCGGCCAACTCGCCGGCCTTTTCAATGACCGGTCCGCTCGTGTTTTTTACGTTAACGCCCATGGCGTTGGCGATAATGTTCGCCAGGGTGGTTTTCCCGAGGCCGGGCGGTCCGCTCAGCAGAATATGCTCGAGGACGTCGCCCCGCTTTTTCGCCGCTGCGACCAGAAGTTCCAGGCGCTCGCAAACCTTCACCTGGCCGGTGAATTCGCTGAACATCGGGGGCCGCAGCGAGATTTCGAAAGCGGGATCGGGCTCAGGTGGTTTCATGCTACATGCGCGGGCGTCTGACTACAACGCCGATTGTAGGCCGTCTCCGTGAGACGGCGACTTCATTCACGACGCGCTCTCCAGATTTTTCGTCATGACCAGTTCCGTCCCCCGCGCCTTCAAAATGTAGTCCACCTTGTCGAAAGCGTTCCGGATCAAGTGCAGGCCCAATCCGCCCGGGCGAATCAAATCGTGCTCCCGGCCTTTCATCGTATGCGCCTCGGTTTGCTTCCCGTAGTCGCGTAGCCGCATCCGAATGCAATGGCGCAAACCTTCCAGGGAGAGCGAGATCAATTGATCGTCCCGCAAATGATAGGCGTGCCGAATAATGTTGGTGCAGGCTTCGTCTACTCCCAGCACCATGAGCATGCGTTCCTTCTCGGAAAACGGATACGCGTCCAGAAATCCGCGCACGAATTTTCGCATGGGCGCCAGATTGCCCGTGTGGCTGGAAAACTCGACTTTCGCTTTTTTCATTAACCCGCGTAAACGCTGAACATATGCCGCCCGCCCTCCGATTTCCCAACCGAAAACCCGGTGGACAGCCGGTGCAAGCATAGCTTTCTTTCGTGATGTGGAAATTCCTGCTCGCACTGCTTCTGGCGACCGGCCCTGTTTTGGCGCAGGAAAACCCCAGCGCCTACGAAGCCTTGCGCGTCATGGGCACGCAGCTGAATCGTGCCCTGGTTAATCGCGTCGTTTCGGTCAACGGCGTGGACGGTGATCCGCAACCGCGGAGCTGGAAAATCCTGGTCGAAGATCGAAACGCCCCCGGCGGAGTGAGCGAGATTGTCGTGGAAGGCGACCGGATTGCCTCGCAACGAGTGCCCAATCGTTCCGTGGCGGGAGCCACCCAGGGCGCGACGATCAACCCGGCGCGCCTGAACCTGGATTCGACGGGCGCCTACTC
>JBAPMH010000051.1:0-5386 GCA_049278515.1 Chthoniobacterales bacterium | reverse complement strand
GATAGGAGGACTCCCAAAACCCAGCGCTAAAGCGCTGGGCTATTTTCAGAAAAGGCTTTTCGAGCGTCCCGCGCCGCAGCGCCGTGCCAGACAAATGACGCGTTGAGACGGAGAGGCCCCTACATCTCCCACGACAGACCTTCGGTGAACATCTGCACCTGGCTACCGCCAGCATCCGGTTTCACGAAAATCGTCAACTTCGCCCCGTCGCGTTTGCGCCTCATGATGGAGGACTGCGGCTGGATCATATCCGCACCGTCATTCGCCCAACCTTGGGCCTTCAAAGCCGCCGCGAGCTCCGCGCAGGCTGCCTTCACGTTCAATTTGCTCTTGAAGAGGACGTGCTCGACGACCTGCTTGTACTCGACATCTGCCGCGTCTTTCGTCAGCGCGAGCTCTTTTACCTTCAATCCGTTTGCTTTCGGCTTCGCCGCAACGTCATCGTTGTCATCATCCTTATCGGAATCCGCGGACTTCTTCGAAGGTGCAGTGCTGGCCGGCTTCTCTTCCTTCTTCGATTCGGGCACCTGAAACTCCTTCGGGACTTCGCCCAAGGGGGCTACGAACTTGAGCTTCACCTCCCAGGTCTCACCGAACGTTTCGACCTGACCATTGGTCGTCAGTTCACCCTCCACTTTCCCGTCCGCGTAGGTGAAGTCGTTCATCTCAATATTGCCGATCGAGCTGAACCCCGATTTCTTGTGCGCGCTATGCGCCACCTGGCACCCAAAGATTTGTCCGTCTTCGTGGACCGAAATGATTAGAGCACTGCCGAGCTTGCCGAATGCGGCATCAAAGTCCGGCTTCTTAACCTTCGAATGATCTTTCTCGCTGAAGACCAGCACGATGCCGGTCTTGCCGCTGAATGGCTCGCCCCAGCGCGCGGAGACGAACGCAATCTTCGCGTCTTGGCCGTTGCCTTTGAAAACTCCGCTCACGGTTGGCGGCACGTTCGCGGCCGGCCCGTGTTTCACCGGCGTCGACGCCGGCAGCGACTCGCTCGCCTTGATCAGCGCCACATCAAACTTAACGTCAAAACTGAAGGGAATCATGTCTTGCGGATCGCTGGCAGCAGCGGCTTTACCGGTGACACGGCTGTCCTGGCGCTTGAGTTCTCCTGTTGTCGAACCACTATGCCGGCCCATCGAGGTGCCACCCCCCGCGGCGCCCCAATACTTGATCTCGCCCGTCTTCTTGAACACCAAACGCAGATATGGTGGTTTGAAACTCGAATCACCGCCTTCTTTTTCCGCTTTTCTCGCCGCGGTGATCTCTTCGCTCGAAGCCGCCTGCCCGCTCAGGAGTACTGTGATCGCCTCTTCGTCGTCGATTGTCGTTTCGTAAGCCACTGCCTGCTTCAGCGCGTAGGTCTTTTTGCTCAGCATCAGCGTCCCTTCCGCTGCTTTCGCCGGCTGCTCCGCCTGGAGCACGGACGCCGCTACGATGCTTATTCCTCCCAACAGCCGGATAAATTTCTTCCCCATACCGCATCCCATCAGACCGGCGGCGAACTGCCAAGCGTGGCGTGCGCGGTTTACTCGAATTTCGTTTCGCCCCCCGCGATGCCCGCGGCTACTTTTCTCCGCAATATGTCCGATGATCCTCCGGTCAATCGCCCGCGTCGCCGAGTGCGCTATCGTGGCAAGAATCCGCGGCGCTTTGAGGAAAAATACAAGGAACGCGATCCGAGCCGCTACCCCGATACCGTAGCCAGCGTCGTTGCTTCCGGCAAAACGCCCGCCGGTTCGCATCGCCCAATCATGGTGGCGGAAGTGCTCGAGGTCCTGGCACCGAAGCCGGGAGAGATCGCGGTCGATGCGACCCTGGGTTACGGCGGCCATGCGCGGGAAATTCTTCCGTGTCTCCATCCCGGAGGCCGCCTCCTTGGTCTGGATGCCGATCCCATCGAGCTGCCGAAAACCGAGGCGCGTCTGCGCGCCCTCGGTTTTGATGAAAGAAGTTTCACCGCGCATCGGACCAATTTCGCAGGGTTGCCGCAACTGCTCGCGCGAATGGAAATCGCCGGAGCCGACCTCATCCTCGCCGATCTCGGTGTTTCCTCGATGCAGCTCGATGACCCGCGGCGCGGGTTCGCGCTGAAGCTGGAGGGCCCGCTCGATCTTCGGATGAATCCGGACCGCGGATCGCCGGCTTCGCTTCTTTTGGAGAAATTGTCGCCGGAAAAGCTTGGCCGGTTGCTCTCCGAGAATAGCGACATGTCGCATCCCGCGTTGGCCGCAAGTCTCGCCGGCAGGAAATTCCCCACCACACGCGCCCTGGCCGAAGCCGTTCGCGCAGCGCTGCCTTCGCTGAAGGAAGCGGAGCGGGAACTTTCCGTTCGGCTTGTTTTCCAGGCCTTGCGCATCGCGGTGAATGACGAGTTCGCCGCCCTGGACACATTCCTGCGCAATCTCGCCGGGTGCCTGAATCCCGGGGCCCGGGTCGCGATTCTCACCTTCCATTCGGGCGAAGATCGGCGGGTTAAAAAGGCATTCGAGGCCGGCCTCCGGGAAGGCCATTACGCGAAGATCGCCAACGAAGTCGTCCGGCCCGGCCCTGAGGAACGCCGCGCGAACCCGCGCGCCGCTTCCGCAAAACTCCGTTGGGCTCGTGTTGGGTCGTCACGAGAAAACTAGGCCAGCCTCGCTCTTTCCAGGCCCGATCGCTCGTCAATATTGGACGAACGCGTCGTCGGGATAGCAGTAGAACCAGCGTTCGCCGGGCTGGGCGGAGGCAATCACGGGATGCCCACTGGCCCGCGCGTGTTTGGTCGCGTGTTGGTTAGGCGAGCTGTCGCAGCAAAGGGTCGCGCGACATGTCTGGCAGGTGCGCAAATGGACCCAGCCCGCTCCAATCTTAACGCATTCCGCGCATTCGAGGACCTCGGGAAGTTTGACCTCGCTGATGGCGTCGATGTGCGTACACGATCCTGTGTTCATGATTGTTTTTCCTTTAGCGCTTCGTGGACGCCGGCGATGCACATACTCCCCTCGCCGACGGCGGCGGCACAACGCTTGACCGACCCGGAACGAACATCGCCGACGGCGAAGATACCGGGCAAACTTGTTTCCAGCGCGATCGGTTGACGAGTCGCCTGCTTCCAGAGCGGAGCATCGGAAACGAGCGCGCCGGTTTTGATGAAGCCCTTTTTGTCCCGCAAAACTTCCGGCGGCAGCCATTCGGTGCAGGGTGTCGCGCCGATCATCGAAAAGACCGCGGGAGTTTCGACGGTGCGGCGTTCGCCGGTCTGCGTGTTTTCCAATTCGACAGCTTCGAGGACGGAGTTGCCTGTCATACGGCGAATTGCGGCGTGCGAGACCAGCTCGATGTTCTCGCGCGCGAGAACCCGCCGCGACAGGTAATCGGACATGCTCCGGGAAAGATCGCTCCCGCGAATCACGAGGAGCACTTTCGCGGCGCCTTCGGACAAAAACATCGCGGCCTGGCCCGCCGAATTTCCACCGCCCACAACGATGACAGTAGCGCCGCGACAGAGCCGACTCTCGAGCGCGGTCGCGGCATAGTACACGCCCACCCCTTCGAAACGCTCCCGGCCTTCGGCGTCGAGCCGGTTGTAGTGCGCGCCAGTCGCGATCACCAATGACTTCGCGCAGAGCAGCGCCGGGCATCCTTCGATCTGGAGACTGACGCGATACGTCTTTTCCGGATGGTAGATCAACGTCATGACCTGCGATGGCGTCGAAAATTTTGCGCCGAACCGATAAGCTTGAAGTTGCGCGCGCCAGGTGAGGTCGCCACCGCTGATCCCGGTCGGAAATCCAAAAAAGTTTTCGATCAACGACGAAGAACCGGCCTGACCACCGGTCGCGTAGCTTTCCAGCACCACGGTGTTCAAGCCTTCGGAAGTTGCGTAAACCGCCGCCGCGAGCCCGGCCGGTCCAGCCCCCACAATTACAAGATCACAGTGAATTTCTTCTTCGTCGTCGGCCGCCAGGGGCCGAAGCAATCCGGCCACCTGCGCCACTTCGCGAAGCGACGGCCGGCGCAGCGGCGTTCCGGTGGGAGTAATCAACGCGGGCAAATCTCGATCGGATAAATGCATCCGGCCGGCGAGCGCGATACCCTGCTCGCTCTTCACGTCGATCAGCCGATGAGGGATGTGATTCTTGTCGAGAAAATCATCGAGCTGCCGGCCTTCGCGCGACTCGGGCTCGGCCAGGATCCGGAGACCGGCGAACTCCTTGTCGCGCTTCAACCTCATCCGCCGCATGATGAGAGCGTTCACGATCGGCTCGCCGATCTTGGGCATCTCCGCCAGGGCGCGTCGCAATTTCGGCGCAGGAACTTGCAGCACTTCGGCTTCGTCGGATTTCACCCGGGCACTCGCCAACGCCGAAGTTCCCTGAAGCATCGAAACGTCGCCGAGAAAATCGCGCGGGCCCGCGGTCACCAGAATTTGTTCGACGCCGTCGCGCGTCTCGAACGCTTCGGTCTCGCCTTCCAAAATCACGGTGAGCGGAAATTCTCGCTGCCCGGCTTTCAGAACATAATCGCCGCGTTTGAGTTTCTGACGGACGCCCAAAGGTTCTAGCAACGCGAGCTGTTCGTCCGACAATTTCGGGAACGCAATCGCCTCCGTGTCGCGATAGAACCGGTCATCCTCTTCTTCGGTCGTCATCCTCCCGACTCTAACCCGCACCTGCCCGCGAGCAAAAGCCCAGCGGCCTCCGCCGAGGCTTGTAGCCGCGCAACCCGACTCCTATTCTCGATTTTGACGGAGCCGTCTCGCCTCGCGCCGATTGGTGCTCGTCACCGTCACTCGTCAGCCGTTCTCGCAACTCTCAACTCTCAACCAATAAACTCTCAACCAATGAAATCCCTGACCGAGCATCTCTGGTTCGAAGTCCCCGGCCGCCGCGGGTTCATCAACATCACGCCGACGATTGAAGATCTCGTCGGACGCAGCGGCGTTGCCGAAGGCCTGTGCCTCGTGAACGCCATGCACATCACCGCCTCCGTCTTCATCAACGATGATGAATCCGGTCTGCACCACGATTACGAAGTCTGGCTCGAAAAGCTGGCACCGCATGCGCCCACATCAGCCTATCGCCACAACCGGACCGGGGAAGACAACGCCGACGCCCATCTCAAGCGCCAGATCATGGGCCGCGAGGTCGTGGTCGCGATCACCAAAGGCCAACTCGATCTCGGCCCGTGGGAACAGATTTTCTACGGCGAATTCGACGGCCATCGTCCGAAGCGTGTGTTGGTAAAAATCATCGGGGACTGAGAGCAGTATCTTGGGGAGGTATGGCCGGTGACGATGGCAGAGGCTATTGGCTGGCGCGCCTGCTCCTCGAGCGCGGTATCGGCGTCATCTGCCTGGTCGCCTTTCTGGTAGCCGCCAATCAATTCAAGCCTTTAC
>JBAPMH010000050.1:0-10765 GCA_049278515.1 Chthoniobacterales bacterium | reverse complement strand
GGCAAGGCGAGCCCAAGCAGGAGCGTCTCCACTCCCAGAATGGTCCGGAATTGCGATACGATCGGAATGCTGCCGCCTTCGCGAATCAGCGCCGGCTCCTTGCCGAGTGCGGCCCGTAACGCCCGTTGCGCGGCATTCCCCACCTCCGAGTGCGGATCGGTCAGATACCACGGCCCGCTATGACCGCGGGTAATTTCCATCGTCACGCCCGGCGGCAGATGTTTTTTCAGATGCTTCTCGGCGAGGCCGAGAATTTCGTCACCGTCCTGATCGGGCACGAGCCGAAAGGTCAGTTTCGCCATGGCATGGCTCGCGATGACCGTCTTTGTCCCCATGCCCTGATAGCCGCCGCCGATACCATTGATCTCCGCCGTAGGCCGGCCCCAGATTCGTTCGAGCGTGCTATAGTCTTTTTCGCCGAAAAGCCCGGGCGCGCCCGTTTCGTCGAGAATGGCCTTATCCCCATCGATCGGCAATTCGCGCCACGCCTTGCGCTCCCAGTCCTCCAGCGGCTTCACCTTGTCGTAAAATCCCTCGATCGCGACGTGCCCATCCGCGTCGTGCAAAGTCGCCAGCAAACGCGCGAGCGCGGTGATCGGGTTTGCGACCGAACCGCCGAAGACGCCCGAGTGGAGGTCCATCTTTGCTCCGGTAATTTTGACTTCCAGCGCGGTCACGCCGCGCAGGCCATAACTCATCGTCGGCACCCCTTTCGCGACCATTCCGGTATCCGACACTACGGCCACGTCGCACTGCAACGCCGCGCGATTGTCGGAAAGAAACTTGGGTAAATTTCCGCTCCCGATTTCCTCCTCGCCTTCGATGACGAAATGAAGATTCACCGGCAGGTCGCCGTCCTTTTCCATCATTTCCTGCACGCCGAGGATGTGGGAGAGAATCTGTCCCTTGTTGTCTGTCGCGCCGCGGGCAAAAACATAACCATTCTTGAGAACCGGCTCGAACGGGGGCGAATCCCAGAGATCGAGCGGATCGGGCGGCTGGACGTCGTAGTGCCCGTAAATCATGACGCTGCGGCGTCCAGGCTGATGCTTGTTCCGGCCCCAGACAACGGGATGGCCGGCGGTCGGGACGAGCTCGGCCTCGAGGCCAATGCTCTGCAGCTTCTTCACCACCCATTGCGCGCATTCGGTCACTTTGCCGGCAAACGCCTGATCGGTGGAGACACTCGGGAACCGCAGAAAGGAATAATAATCTTCGAGGTAGCTGTCCTTCATGGGCCCAACCTAAACCGACTTCATCCCGTTTGGCTATCGCTACCTTCGCGATGACCGCGGCACGCCGCGCGAAACGCTTGTCTCGATTCAATCGAGCGGTCAATGTTCCCGGCATGTCTGCCGAGCAACCGCGCCATGCCGATGCCAAACTGGTTCGCGCGATTGGCGGGCCGGGTCTCACCGCGAACATCGTCAACTCGACTATCGGCGCCGGTATTTTCGCGTTGCCGGCCGCGGTCGCCGCTCAACTCGGTGGCGCGTCTCCGGTGGCTTATGTGGTCTGCGCTCTCGCGATGGTTCTCTTCGTCAGCTCCTTCGCCATGGCCGGCAGCCGCGTTTCCCTCACCGGCGGTCTCTACGCCTACGTTGAAACCGCTTTTGGCCGTTATCTCGGCTTTCTCGCTGGCGTCCTTTATTTTCTTACCGCCATCCTGGCGATTTCCGGGGTGATCGACCTGATCGCGGGATCCGTCGGAGGACTGCTCCCGCCGCTGGCGACACCGATCGGACGCTTCCTCGTTATTCTTTGTCTTCTCGCCTTCCTCACCTTCATCAATATCCGCGGAGTGCGATTCGGCGCCCGGGCCGTGGAAGCGGTCACGCTCATCAAGCTGGCGCCGCTGCTCATCTTCATCATAGCGGGTCTGTTTTTCATCCGACCCGAAGCGCTGGCCTGGCCCGGGTGGCCGGCCGGCGATACCCTGGGGCGAAGTGTTCTCCAATTGCTCTTCGCGTTTGTGGGTGTCGAAGTGGCGCTGGTCCCGAGCGGCGAAGTAAAGAACCCGGCGCGCACGGTTCCGCGGGCCATTTTCATCGCTCTTGGCATAACGACGGTGCTCTATATTGCGATTCAGTTCGTTGCCCAGGGCGTCCTGGGCAGCGATTTGGCCACGGCCGGTAACGCAGCTCTGGCCACGGCCGCCAGCCGTTTTCTCGGGAACGCGGGCCGAATGCTGATGCTGATCGGCCTCGCCGTTTCCGCCTTTGGCTGGACCACGAGCGATATCCTAAGCTCTCCTCGAATCCTTTTCGCGTTAGGCCGGGACGGGTTTATTCCGAAATGGTTCGCGCGAGTGCATCCACGTTTCCACACCCCGGATGTCGCGATCATTACCTATGCCGCGATTGCGTTCGCCCTTTCCTATAACTCCACGTTCCAGCAACTGGCCGTCCTCTCGAACATGGCCGTGTTGCTCCTTTATATAATGTGTTGTCTCGCGGCCCTGGTCCTGAGAAAACGCGATGTCCGCAGTGACGGCGCAGCCCCTTTCGACTTTCCCGGTGGGGGCGCAATCCCCATCGCGGCTGTCCTGGTGATAAGCTGGATTCTGGCCCACGCCACCCGCGAAGAATTCACCATAACCGGGGTAGCCCTGGTGGTTGCCTCCGGGCTCTATTTCCTTCGAACCCTGTGGAGTCGGGGGCGCGCCTGACAGGAGCCCCGGCCCAAGATATTGTGGTCGGGGGGCCTCCCGGCCCGTGATCTGGTGTTATTTTCCTTGCAACCAGACATTCTCCAAGCGTTAATTGGGACCGGCAGCCAGCCACGCGTCCATGCATCTTCACTCGCTCGAGCTCATCGGATTCAAATCGTTCGCAGACAAAACCATTTTCGAGTTTCACGAAGGCGTCACGGCCATCGTCGGGCCTAACGGATGCGGAAAATCGAACGTCCTCGACGCCGTCCGCTGGGTGCTCGGGGAGCAATCGGCCAAAGCTCTTCGCGGCGGCGAAATGGCGGATGTCATTTTCAACGGAACCGAGACGCGCAAACCGGTCGGGTTCGGCGAAGTCTCGCTCACCTTTACGAATTGTGGCAGCGAGCTGGGCGTTGATTGGCATGACGTGCGCGTAACCCGGCGGGTCTATCGCGACGGAAATTCCGAATACCTTCTCAACAAAACGCCCTGCCGGTTGCGCGACATCCAGGCGCTTTTCGCCGACACGGGAGTGGGCCGCAGCGCCTACTCCATCATGGAACAGGGCAAGATCGATTTGATCCTGAGTTCGCGTCCCGAAGATCGGCGCACGGTTTTTGAAGAAGCTGCCGGGATCACCAAATACAAAACGCAAAAGAAAGAGGCGCTCCGCAAACTGGAGGCGACCGAAGCGAATCTTCTCCGGATCGGCGACATTATTAAGGAAGTGAAGCGGCAGATCGGTTCGCTCCAGCGTCAGGCGGGAAAGGCGCGCCGTTATCAAACGTTGCTGGCCGATCTGCAGGTTCTCGACACACATCACTCGCGCGCGATGCTCGACGCGCTGGAAGCGGACGCGGACCGCGGGCGAGCCGAAGTCGCCCGCTTGCAGGAAGCGGAGCAAGCCGCCCACACCGCAATCGAATCGAACGAAAACGAACTCGCCGGCAAACGGCGCAGCCTGGATGAGATCGATGGTGAGATCGGTGACGCGCGTGCCGAAGTGCAGCGGCTCCAAAGCGAACTGGCCGGGTTGCGGAACCGGATCGACTTCAATCGGCAGCGCGCCCAGGAGCTGGGCGAACTGATCGCGCGCAACGAATCCGACATCGCGGCCGTGGAAGCGAAACGAAGCGAACAAGCCACCCAACTGCAGGAAGCGGATGCGCTGATCGCCCGCACCAATCAGCTCCTCGCGGGCAAAGAGCGGGAAGTCGAGCAGTTGACCGAAAGACTGCAAGCGGCCCGCGGCGAGCGCGTGGAAAAGGAGGAGGAACTCCAGGCCTTGCAGCTCTCGCTTTCAAAACTCGAGAGCCGAATCACGGCTTTGCAGAACGATCTTGCAGGCATGACCGCTCGCCGGGAGGCGACATCGGCGCGAATCGCGGAGCTAACGCGCGTCGCTAATGAAGAGACCCGCCTTTTGGAAGCTGCCCGCTCAAATCTTTCCGGCGCCCGGGCCGCGATGGAAGCCGAGCGGCAGACGGCCGAGCAGCGGAAGGAGAATTTGCGCCAGGCGGAGGAGGAGGTGCGGCGGAATCAGACCGCAGTCGCCAATGCCGAGAAAGAAATTGCGCGGCTCGAACGGGCAACCGCCGAGAAACAGGCGCGGCTCGAGGTTCTCCGCCAGATGACCGAGGAAGGCGAAGGCCTGGAGAAAGGTTCGCAGGCTGTTCTGAAGGGACTCGACGATCCGGAGCGGATCCGGCCCGCCCTCGCGGGCGCGCTGGTGGCGAGCCTGAATGTCGATCCTCAATTTGTTCCCGCCCTCGAAGCTGCTTTCGGTCGCAACATGCATGCAGTCGTCCTGCACAATGCGGAATTGGCCGGGGAAATTTTTCGAACCCTTACGGAAAGAAAACTGGGACTGGCCGCACTGGCGATTCCCGAGCTGGCAGAAAATTCTGCGGAACCCGAGCCGGGAGACTTGCCCGAGGGAGCCGTGGCCTGGGCAAAAGACAAGTTGGACGCGCCCGCCGAGCTGGCGCCGCTCGTCCGTCGTCTCCTCCAGCGGGTTGCCATTGTCCCCGACCTGGCTGCGGCCATCACTCTCAAGAAGCGATCGCCTCACCTGCAATTTGCCACGCTTTCCGGTGAGTTTGTTTCCCTGGAGGGAATTATTTTCGGTGGAAGCCCGACTAACGCGACCGACTCCCTTCTGGGCCGCCGGGCGGTTCTGACCAGCCTGGCGCGGGAATGCGAGGCGCTGGAGGCGGAGAAAAATCACTCGGTCACAAGTCGGGACCAGGCGAACGAGCAACTCGATTCGGCCATCGCGGCCGTGGAAGAAGCTCGCCGAATCCATGAAACCGCGCACGAGAGTTTCTCTCAAACCGGTTTGGAGATTGTTTCGGCCGAACGGGCCGTTGCGGACGAGGAACGGAAATTGGCGCAGCTCCAAACGGAGAAGAACACCCTGGAACAACAGGTGAAAAGCGCCGACGAGCGAATCCAACACCTGGAGCAGGAGCTGGAATCGGATCGCAAACATCTCTCGGAAGCTCAAGGCCGGCAGACCGCTGCCGAGCAGGCCCGCGAAAATGCCCGAACCATCGAGGAAGAAGCGTCCGAGAAACTAAACGAATTGCGCCTGTCCCTGGCAACGGAACGGCAGCGGCACGAAAGCCTCGTTCACCATCGTGCGCCCATGGCCGCTCGCGAAGCCGAACTTGCCGATCTTGCGGCCGCGCGGCGGGCGGACATCGCCACCTATCAGGACCGGCTGGCGCGTCAGGCGCGGGAATCCGAGGAGGCCGAGGGCAGAATCAGCGGCCAAACCTCCGAGTTGGAAGCGGCGGAAAAAAATGTCGCCACCCTCACGGACGAACGCGGCGGACGTCTGACAATTGTGAATGAAAAGGAGTCGCAATTGCGCAACCTGCGCAATTCCCTGAACGATTTGCGCGATCAACGCGGCAAGGAAGAAGTTCGGCAGACCCAACTCCAACTGCGGATTGAGAATCTGGCCGAACATGTGATGCGCCGCTATCAGGTCGACCTGCGCGCGTTCACGGCCGATCCCTACGCATTTCAAAAGACGTTGAGCGTGATCACGAAGAAACGCGCCGGTGGATCGAGCGCTCAGGCGCTCGATGAGGGCGGCTCTGCAGAAACCCCACCCGAATCTTCATCGCCCGCGGAGCGGCCGATCCACCAGGACGCGAGCCTCGAGCAAATCATCGCCGATCTCACCCGCCAGCTCGACAACATGGGGCCGGTGAATCTTGATGCCGTCCACGAATACGACGAGCTCGAGGAGCGCTTCCGTTTTCTCGAAACGCAAAACAACGACCTCGTCGCGGCGCGCCGCGAAGTCCTCGATGTCATCTCGCGCATCAACAGCACGACCCAGAAAATCTTCGCGGAAACGTTCGCCCAGGTCCGGATCAACTTTGGCGAAATGTTCGCGGAAATGTTCGGCGGCGGACGCGCGGACCTTTCGCTCCAGGACGAAAACGATCCCCTCAATTGCGGTATCGAGATTACGGCCCGGCCTCCTGGCAAACAGCTCCAGACCGTGTCGCTCCTCTCCGGCGGTGAGCGGACGATGACGGCGGTCGCGCTCCTGTTCGCCATCTACATGGTGCGACCGAGCCCCTTCTGCATTCTCGACGAAATGGATGCGCCGCTCGACGAGAGCAACATCAACCGGTTCATCAAGGTCCTGGATCGCTTCGTTTCTCAAAGCCAGTTCATCATCATCACTCACAACAAACGCACCATCGCCAAAGCCGATATTCTCTACGGTGTCACGATGGCAGAGCGGGGCGTGAGCAAGCTCGTCGGGATGAAACTGGAAGCCGATCGCGGCAGTGACGGACAATTGATCCGCGGCCGTTCCTCAAACGGCAACGGCAACGGCGTCGCGCACGAACGGCGGCGGCAGGGTGAGTTTGCCATCGCAGGCGAGACGGAAGAGCACCGGCACGCGGCGCGCCGGTAGCGTTCGTTGTCGTGGCTTCGTTGTAGTGGCGCTTCACAGAAGCGCCCTACAATACGCGATAGGAAAAAACACTTTGCGCCTCTTTCCCCTCAATGGCTAAATCTTGGATGCTGCAGACCGCCGAACGCGGCGCTTCTACTTCCAAGAAATTACCGCACGAGCGATACCTCGAGGCGTTCCGCTGGATGCTGCTCGCGCGGATTTTTGAGGAGAAACTCGCCGCCCTTTATCGCGGCGGAATGATCGTCGGCGGGGTTTACCTCGGCCGTGGGCAGGAGGCGGTGAGCGCGGCTTGCGGAATGTTTTTGGACAAGAGCAAGGGCGACGTTTTCGCGCCGCTGATTCGCGATCAGGCCGGGCGCTCGGCTTTTGGCGAACCGCTCATCGACGTGGCGCGCACCTATCTCGGTTCGAAGTTAGGGCCGATGCGCGGACGTGACGGCAACATTCACCGGGGCCGTCCCCTGGATAACCAACTGGCCATGATCAGCCACCTTGGTGCGATGACCTCGGTCATCACCGGCAAATTGCTCGCCAAGCGCATGAAAGGTGAAAAAGACTTTGTGGGGCTGACGACGATTGGCGACGGCGGGATGCAGACTGGCGCCACCCACGAAGGGATGAATATCGCCGCGGTCGAGCACGTGCCGCTCGTGGTGGTAGCGACAAACAATCATTATTCCTATTCTACCTCGAACGATCGCACCTTCGCCTGCGCGGACCTGGTCGATCGCGCGAAGGGATATGGCTACGAAGGCCATAGCGTTGACGGAACGGATCTGGCCGCGTGCCTCGATGTCATCGGGACAGCGGTGAAACGCGCCCGGGCCGGCCGGCCACCGCAACTGGTCGTCGCTTCGACGCTGCGACTTGCCGGCCACGGCGAACACGATGATGCCAGCTACGTCAGCGACGAAATCAAACGTGAGCCGTTCGCGCAGGACGTCGTGCAACGAACTGAGAAATTCATCATCGAAAACGGATTGCTCGATCGGGACGCCTTACAGCAAATGCACGCCGAGATCGCCGCCGAAGTCGAAGAAGCTGTTGCGACCGCACAGCAGGAAGATCCGCCGCATCCGAGCGACGAAGATTGGTGCGCGCTATCAACCCGTGAGCTCATCGACCAGCCGGCTTAGGGTAAATGACGAAGCCCGAATGACGAAGCGATGAGCGTTACCTACCTCGAAGCCATTCGCGAGGCGCAGGCCCATCTTCTCGAGAAAGATGAGCGCGTTTTCATTTACGGTCAGGACATCGCCGGCAAGTTCGGCGGCGCGTTTAAGGCGACGAAAGGATTGGCGGAAAGATTTCCAGGACGTGTCCTGAACACGCCGATCAGTGAAGACGCGATGGTCGGCACTGCCATTGGCGCGGCCCTCGAAGGAATGCGGCCGATCGTCGAGATGCAATTCGCCGATTTTTCCAGCATCGCGCTCAACCAGATCCTGAATAACGCCGGGACGCATTATTATCGGACCAATGTTCCGGTGCCGATCACGGTGCGATTGCCCTCCGGCGGCACGAAAGGGAGCGGCCCGTTCCACAGCCAAAGCATGGAGGGACTTTACTCCCATTACCCGGGCGTAATCGTGATGACTCCCGCCACCGTCGAGGATGCTTACACGATGCTGATCGACGCGGTCGCGATCGATGACCCGGTGGTCTACTGCGAGCACAAATATCTTTACTACCATCTCAAGGCTGACGCTCTTCCGAAGGACAGGATGCCGATTGGCCAGGCGCGGATTGTCCGGCCCGGCCGTGATCTCACGATCGTGACTTACAGCGCGATGCTGCACGAAGCCCTCGCGGTCGCGAAGCAACTCAGCGCCGAAGGTTACGAGATCGAAGTGATCGACCTCCGGACGGTGAAGCCGCTCGATACGAATACCGTGCTCGCTTCCGTGGCGCGAACCGGTCGCCTCCTCTGCGTGGGCGAAGCATTCCCGTGGGGGGGCGTGACGGCGGAAGTCATTGCGCGGGTCGCGAGCGAAGGGTTCCATCTCCTCGACGCCGCGCCCGGGCGGGTGAATGCCAGGGACACGCCAATCCCCTATCATCCCAATATCTGGAGCGAGCATCGCCCGAACGCGAAATCGATCGCCGCCAAAGCCCGAGCCATTCTCAGCGAATGATCAAAGTTTCTAGATTTACGCAGATTAACGCTTGCGTTGTAGCGACGCCGCTCTGTCGGCGTACGAAGGCTTCGATTCCAAACAGCGCGTATTACGGCGACAGAGCGCCGTCGCTACAATTTCGCTGCCATTGCCTAGCCTTTTAATTATGCCCCAAGTTCCTATCACCATGCCGCAGCTCGGCGAATCGATGGCCGAAGCCACGATTGTTTCCATCAAGATTAAGCCGGGCGACAAAGTCTCCGCTGACCAGGAGATCATCGAAGTCGAGACTGACAAGGCGGTCATGGGTGTGACGACGCCCTGCGCCGGCGAGATCGCGAAGATCGAGGCGGAAGTGAAGGGAACGTATGCGGTGGGCACTGTCCTTGGATACGTCGAAGCCAGCGAGGCCGACGCGGCCCGTTTCCAAAAGCGTTCGCCGCAACCAACGGGCGACGTCGCGCAGGAAATCCCCGGCCGGCAGGAAGAGTCGGCGAAGGCGGTAAAAACGCAGAATGGAAGCGGCTCGCATTTCCAGGTGGACGAAACCGCGTTGCCGCAGGTGGCCACGACGGCCGGCGATGGATCGGGTGGCGGTTTGCCTGTGCCGGCGAGCGCGAAAGGCGCCGGGTATCTGTCTCCGCGCGTTCGGGCGCGAATGCTGGAACTCAGCCTGACCAGCGCCGATATCGCCGGCATTGCCGGAACGGGCACAGCCGGACGCGTTACGATCAAAGACCTGGAGAATTTTCTTAGCGGCATCGAAGGCCTCTCCGCGGAGAAACCGAGCGCGATCCGGACCGGCGTCGCCGACGCGATGCGGCGCAGCTGGACGCGTCCCCTTGCAACAGTGGGCCTTTCGGTTTGTCTCGATCCGGTTTTGGATGACCGGGGGAAGCGCGATCCTAAGCCCGGCCCGGCGCTCTATGTTCTTCGAGCGCTCGCCCTGGCTCTCGGAGAACAACCGGAGGCCGCAGCCCGTTTGATCGGCGGCCGCGCCATTCGTTCAAAGTCGATCGATATCGGGGTCGCGGTCGAAGCCGGGGAAGGCATCATGGTTCCCGTCATTCGCAACGCGGATAAGACTTCGCTCGCCGATTTGGCGACGAGTTACAATGAATTGGTCGATTTGGCGCGACGGCGGCGGATCACAGCGGAGCAAACTGCCGGCGGCATCGCCTCGGTCTCGAACTTCGGCACTTTCGGCCTCGATTGGGGAACGCCGATTCCGTTGCCTGATCAGACCCTGCTCCTCGGTCTCGGCGCGGGAAAAAAATCGCCGACCTGGAGTGAAGAGAAGAAGCAGTTCCTTCCGACGACGCAAGCCGAGCTGACGCTGAGCTTCGATCATCGCAGCCTCGATGGCGGCGGCGCGGGACGGTTGTTGAAGAGAATCGTCGAATTACTCGCAGATCCGACGAAGTTGTAGTCCTTGCGATCCATTTCTCGCGCTTTAGCTTCAGCCGTGTCCACCACCACGGCCATCGATCCAAACATCACGATGAAGGAACTGCTGGTGCAGTTTCCCGGTGCGCAACGCGCCTTGTTCCGCAAATACCACATTGGTGGCTGCGCCAGCTGCGGATTTAGCCCGGAAGAAACCCTTGCCGGGGTCTGCGCCCGGAACGAGAACCTGAACGTCGACGAAGTGATCGAGCACATTGGGTCGAGTCACGAAGCGGAGGTGGCGATGCAAATCGGGCCTCGGGAGCTGGCCGATCACATTGCGTGCGGCGAACCGGCTTACCTGCTCGATGTCAGGACGCGCGAGGAATTCGAAGCGGTAAAACTGCCCGGCGCGCACCTTTTCACCCAGGAGTTGATGCAGGAAATACTCGCCAACACTCACCGGCAAAATCTTTTCGTCGTTTACGATCACACGGGGGCGCGCAGCCTGGACGCGGCGGCTTATTTCCAGGGTCACGGATTCGAAAACGTGAAAAGCCTGCGCGGCGGCATCGATGCCTGGAGCGCGGAAGTCGATCCCAAGCTACCGCGCTATCACGTTGAGCAAACATGAGCATTGTCATCCCGAGCGGAGCGCAGCGA
>JBAPMH010000049.1:0-1778 GCA_049278515.1 Chthoniobacterales bacterium | reverse complement strand
CCAACGCCCAAGTTTTTGAAGGCCATCGCCCACAGGGCTAGTGCTGCTCCAACACTGCACTATCTTCTGGCTCCAGACCGCAAGCAGGACCTCCAGACGTACCTCTGGGGAATGGAAGTCATCGATTTTTTAACTGAACATCCTTCAGTTCGTTTCAAACCGGAGGAATTTGTCGGTTTGCTGACGAAACTGCAGCCGCGTCTTTATTCAGTGGCCTCGAGCTTAAAGGCGTATCCCGAACAGGTTCACTTTATCGTGGACGTCGTTCGCTACGAAAGCCACGGCCGCATGCGAAAGGGAGTGTGCTCATCTTTCCTTGCCGAACGCGCTGATGACGTGCCGGTGCCGGTTTTCCCCAGCATAGCAAAGCATTTTCATTTGCCAGAGGATCCGGATGTTCCAATCATCATGGTAGGCCCTGGAACCGGAGTGGCGCCGTTCCGCGCGTATTTGCAGGAACGCAAGGCCACCGGATCAAACGGGAAAAACTGGCTCTTTTTTGGGTCACAGCATCAAAGCTGCGATTTTGCCTACGGCGAAGAATTCGAGGCATTTAAGAAGGAAGGGCTCCTTACACGCCTCGATTGTGCCTGGTCACGTGACCAAGCCGACAAGGTTTATGTCCAACATCGAATGAACGACAATGCCGCCGAGATTTGGAAATGGCTCGACGCCGAGGGTGCCTATTTTTTCGTGTGCGGCGACGCGAAGCGAATGGCCAAAGACGTCGACGTGACGCTGCGCAAAATCGTACAGGAGCAGGGTGGTAAAAATCTCGACCAGGCCAACGAATACGTTGAGAAGCTCAAGAGCGACAAGCGGTACAAGCGCGATGTGTATTAATTCCGGCGGGATTCGTTAAACTGTTACACCGTTACATCCATTTTCCGATTCAACGATTTAAGATGACGAAGTCCGCGGAGCCATTCGTCATTTTCTTCTTTTGTGGCATAATAATGGAACAACTTTTAAGCCCATGTACGAGAACACTGAATTCACATTGAGCCGCGATTGCGAGGCGATCTTGATTCCGAGCGGGCAAAAGACAACGATTCCTGCTGGCACTCAGGGAGTGGTCACGCAAAGCCTGGGTGGCAGTTACACGATCGCGACGTATCAGGGCCTGGCGCGAATCGCCGAGAAGGATCTGGATGCTGTGGGCCTTGAAAAACCCAAGGCGCAGCCAGCTCAAAGGCCTGTACGCGCAACAAACGGCGAGGTCTCAGATGAAGACGTCTGGAATCAGCTTCGGCAGTGCTACGACCCGGAAATCCCGGTCAATATTGTTGATCTCGGCTTGGTTTACGATTGCCGTTTGATCAAAAAGGATGATGGCGGCACGCGCGTGGAAGTGAAAATGACGCTCACTGCGCCTGGCTGCGGGATGGGGCCAGCGATCGCGCACGATGCCCAGAGCAAGATTTTGTCTATCGATGGCATAGATGAAGCAGACGTCCAGCTGGTCTGGGATCCGCCGTGGAATCAAAATATGATCAGCGAAGCGGGCCGCATGAAGCTCGGAATGATCTGAGGCAGCGCGAAGACGCTTGTTTCTTCTTTAGGGTGTGATCGCAGGCCGAGAACCATTGGCGGTCGACACATTTTATACAATTGTGACATTTTTTTTGTGACATTTTCTATTCTCGCATTGACAATGCGCGCTTGAATTTTACACTCGTGACCCCGGAGCGCTTCAGGTTGAAAAATTCCTAGCGCGTTTTAGAAATCGATATGCCTTTGACTGAACTTATCTTGACGGAAAACATTCCCGGTTTGGG
>JBAPMH010000048.1:0-2192 GCA_049278515.1 Chthoniobacterales bacterium | reverse complement strand
GGCCCCATGGAGACGGCGCCACCTGAGGCCGCCCGCGAATTCCGAAACGGCGGGCGCGCGGTGATCGAGGAAAGTCTGGCCCTCCAGTTTCAGGCCAACGCGGGCGATCCTCTCAAGATCGGCGACTTTGAATTCACGGTTGCTGGTTCACTTCGGAAAATGCCCGGTGAAGCGTCGGCGGCGGGATCGTTCGCGCCGCGAGTTTACATTCCGCTCCAGGACCTGGAGAAAACCAACCTGCTGAAGCCGGGCAGCGTCGCTCGCTACCGCGCCTACGTGAAGTTCCCCGAGAACACGAATGTCGAGGCGCGAATGGAAATGCTCGGGCCGGAAATCAAGCGGCTGGGGATGGACTACGACACGGTCGCGAAACGGAAGCGCGATCTCGGGAATTCCCTGGAGAATCTGTACCGCTTCCTCAACCTCGTCGGTTTCATTTCGCTGTTACTCGGCGCGGTCGGCGTGGCGAGCGCGATCCAGGCGCATCTCCAGCACAAAACCAAAACCGGCGCGATCCTGCGCTGTCTCGGAATGTCCGCGGCCGGGACGGTATCGGTCTATTTGATCCAGACTGCGGCAATGGGTCTTTTCGGAGCGGGTCTCGGCGCGATCCTCGGCGTGGCGATCCAGCGAATCTTTCCGCGCATCCTGATGTCGTTTATTTCGCTGCCAATCGCGACCTCTATCGCATGGCAGCCGATCTTCGCCGGGCTCTTCATCGGCTTTGCCGTTTGCATTCTCTTTGCCCTGCCGCCGCTGCTCCGGTTTCGGCGGCTCTCGCCGTTGCGCGTTTTTCGCGCGGCAGTCGAAGGGGAGCCGCCGTCACGCCGGCGTGATCCCGCGCTCTGGGTGGTCTACGGCTTGATCGTCTTTGGCATCACGGCATTCTCGATTGCCCAGAGTGACCGGGCGACCCGGGGCCTGGTTTTTGCCGTCGTTCTCTTCGCCGCCGTCGGGATTTTTGCCGGCGTGGCGAAGCTGCTCATCGCCGGTATTCGCAAATTCTTTCCGCACGGCTGGAGTTTTGTCCTGCGGCAGGGCCTGGCGAATCTCTACCGGCCGAACAACCGCACGTTGCTTCTGACTCTGGCCCTGGGGCTCGGCACTTTCCTCTTGCTCAATCTCTATCTCACCCGGGAAGTGCTCCTCTCGCAGTTCACTGCCATCGGGACGAGCCACCAGCCGAACATCTTTTTCTTCGACATCCAGCCGGACCAAAGAGAGGGCGTTGCCGGCGTGGTTCGCGCCGCCGGCCGGCCCTTGATTCAGGAGGCGCCCATCGTCACGATGCGGCTTGCGGAGGTGAAAGGCCGGCGCACGACTGAAATCCTGCTCGATCCGCAGCGGAAAACGCCGGAATGGGAACTGGAACGCGAATACCGGACAACCTATCGCGCTGAGCTGACCAACACGGAGAAGATCACCGCCGGTCAATGGATCGGTCGCATCGATTATCACCCGGGCGATACCGTTCCGATTTCCGTGGATGACGAGATTGCGAAAGATCTCGGGACAAAGATTGGCGACGAACTGGTCTTTGATGTCCAGGGCGTCCCGATCAAAACGAAGCTGGCGAGCACGCGCGAGATAGACTGGAAACGTTTCCAGACGAATTTCTTCGTCGTCTTCCCCGCCGGCGTCCTGGAAAAAGCGCCGATGTCCTATGTTCTTGTCAGCCGGGTAGAGACGCCCGCTGATTCGGCGAAATTGCAAAATGCGATCGTCGCGAAGTTCCCAAACGTTTCCGCGATCGATCTGACCTCCGTGATCCAGACCGTGGATTCGATTCTGAGCAAAGTGGCGCTGGTCATTCGCGTCATGTCGCTGTTTACCGTTGGCGCCGGCGTGATTGTCCTGGCCAGTACGATTTGGAGCGGCCGCTATCAGCGGCTCCAGGAGAGTATTTTGTTGCGCACCCTTGGCGCGTCTCGCGTGCAAATCTGGGAAATACTCTGCGCGGAATATTTTCTTCTAGGGGTTTTCGCGAGCGCGACCGGAATTATCCTGGCGGTCGGGGCCAGCTGGGGTCTGACGAAGTTTGTTTTCAAATTGAGTTACGAGCCATCGCTTCTGCCGCTTTTGGTGGCGGCTGGCTCGGTGAGTCTGCTGACCGTTGCGGTGTGGTTAATCGCAAGCCGTGGGGTGGGAAGCGCGCCACCCTTGGAAATCTTGCGGGCGGAAGCGGAGTAGGG
>JBAPMH010000047.1:0-8681 GCA_049278515.1 Chthoniobacterales bacterium | reverse complement strand
CACTACTATGAATTGCGCAATAAGCTTGTTCACGAGAAAGCGACGGTCGACATCACCGATTACGACGTCAACACGTATCGCGAGACGGTAGAGGAACTTATTGGCCGACTCTTCAACCTCAGTTTCTAACGACAACTACGTTGATTGATGCTGTGCGAGATTACTGACAATGTCTTGGGCGATCGCCGTGCTAGACTTGACGCCGCCACCTGCCACGCATACTGCTTGGCTAACATCTCCCCGGCTTTTCCACAATCAATGTGGAAACAGTCGGCGCTTCGGACAGATGATTACCTTCGTCCATGCAGTTAGGCGCGTCCCCAAAACATCTAGACAATGAAGAACGAGAGTTCGAAGGACCCCGTCCTGTTGGAAAGGCTGCTCGCCGAGGCATCCGAGATGATGGCAGCAAAGCTACGGAGCAAGCTATTGGCACACCCAGGCGAGGTGGGAACCGCGCGCGAACAAGTGGTTCGCGACTTTTTGTCATCACAGCTTCCCAAGAGATTTGAGGTCTCAACGGGCTTCGCTTTTGACTGTACAGGGGCGATTAGCGACCAGCTTGATGTTATAATCTATGAAGCCGGTATTTGCCCTCGTTTTGAGGTTCCTGGGGGGAAATTTCTATTCCCTTGCGAAGGGATTTTAGCCGTCGGTCAGGTAAAATCGTCCTTAACTTCGCGACAAAAAGCGAAAGACGCCTTTGACAACCTGGCTTCTGCAAAGCGCCTCGACCGGTCAGCAAAAGGGACCGCGTTTGATGGTCGCTTCGAAGAGACGTTGTGCCCGACCGACAATTACCTGCATCAGATATTCACGTTTCTGTTTGTCACAGGGGCTGCAATGAACCCTGACTCGCTAGGGGAAATGTTATTGGAAGAAGCTTTCCGTACTCCGGTCCAGGAAATGGCTAACGTAATTGTTGCAATGGACAGGTATCTCGTCACGTATCATTGCGACGACGGCGTTTGCCCGAATGTGATGCACGCGCGGGGCGTCGCGATTCAACGCGCGGAGAAGCCGTCCGATGCAATTCTTCGTTTTTATTTGTTACTGGGAAGAGCGCTTGAAGTTACTCGCACATCGTCCCTGCCCTATTGGGAATATCTTCCGAAACATCACGACATGCCAGCAAAGGTATTGGCCTCTTCCGTCGAGACACCGCCGCCCCGCCTTGGTCTTTGGACTGAAGGCCGCTGATTACTTCTTAGCGGTTGTCGCCTGCCCTTCAGTCAACCAGTCAACTTGGACGGGCCTCCCCCGCAGGTTGAGCGCCCGTCGGTATGCTCGATTCATGAGCTTGGGAGCTTCCGGATGATCGCTCGCATGAATCATCCAATACATCGTCTTACCGCCATCCTTCTTATCATAGATGGCAAAGGCATAGGCATATTTGTAACCAAGCTCGTTAAGGAATCGCCTCCGAAAGTGCTCACGGCGGTCATCGCGCTTCAGGGCAAAGAATGCTTCCCATTCATCGTTTCCCCACCACCGGCGCATTTCAGCGGCTTTGTTCTTTTTCTTGGATTTCTCGCTTCGATCGATCCAGCCCTGGGCGAGAAAGTAGAATAATTCGATCTTGTTTCCCGCCTTCTTGTGATTAGCCAAGGCTACAACGGTAGCCCAGTCGCATTCAAAAGTACGCTGATCCAAAAGCGCGAAAGTCGCCTCGGTGTCTTTAATCGGATAATCATTAAGCATTCGCGGAATCTTCTCGTTGCAGTCACCGCGATAAATATGGATATCGCGGTTTGGCTCTCCCTTTTTCCGAGGCCGTTGCGCGTCGCGAAGATTACAAAGTTGCTGCAAGCTTCGTTTGTTTTTCTCAAACAGGAAGAAATGGCGAATCCGACGCGGCGTGTCCTCAAGGACGAGTTTCGCAGCCCAAAGGTCGTCTCTCCCTTCCTTTTGCGGTCCGGCAAAAGCGTCAATATAAGTGCCGTGCTTTGTGACGTAGACAAAGAAATGAATGTAACGCTCAATGAGTTTGGCTTTGTTTTCAGTCCAGATTGGGTTGTCAGCTTGCGGAAATTTGAGTTCAGCAGGACGAAGACAAGGCGCGACGTCAATCAAAATGGGGGAGTCGGACATTCAACTATGCTGCATCAGGGATATCGTCCCACGTCGTTCCATCCAGAAAGCGGCCAGCCAATTTCTTGCCCAGTGGCTCCATCTTAATCGACGTGTGCTTAACTTCATCCCAAAATTCGGTTGCTGATGTCGATCCTTGATTCGCAGGCGCCCAATGCCCCCACTGCTTGAAATGGAACGGTATACCCGCATCGTCACATTGATCGCGTAAGTCCAATGCCCAACTAGGCAGCATCACCCGAGCTTTTGGCCCACTCTCGCCGCCCGCGATCACCCAGTCTATCGGGTGGAGCTTTTTTGGACGCCGCGAAATCCACTTTGCGAGACTCAGCGGGCCTAAAAGGGGCTCACAAGAAAGAAAGCGCAGCCTTGCCGGAATTTGAAGAATTAAGGGCAGTCTAACCTCTGCCCAATACTGGTTCTCGACTGTAGTTCCAAGCCACACATTATTTGGCCACTCCGTCGACCAAGGAGCAAAACGCAAAATGTTCTGCGGTCGTTTGGTGAGTAGCAGCCAATCAAGGTGGGGCGTAAGGTCGATAAGTCCCCAAAGCTTTTCGCGCTCTCCAGCTAACTCCGGCCGGGATTCAAAAACGTCCGCCATGGAGGCACAGAAAACCCTTCGCCGCACCCGAGAAGCTGCGGCCTCGGCGTCCCACCGTAGCGGTTCCAACCAATGGGCATCGCCGAAGAAACGCCTTGGGGATTGAGGTCCCCAAACTTTTTGTCCCACGCGTTTTGCCCAAGACTCGGCGTAACAATGGAGGCAAGCTGGGGAAACCTTCGTACAACCCCACCAAGGGTTGAACGTATGATCCGTCCATTCAATCGAGGAATTCTGGGCCATTGTGAATAATTTGCGAACAACCGGTGAATATGAGTATTGGACGGCGCCGCTACGGTCAAGAGAATAAACATGTTCATGCGAACACCAGTGCAGATGTTACACCGCTCTTCCTGCTTGTGGCGAAGAACGACGTTTCCGGCTACGACGTCTTCCCACCTTGCTCCGCATACCGCGCCAGGAGCCAGCAGGCGTCGGAAAGCCGGTTCAAATAGCGAAGAATCTCGCGGTTAAAATTGCTGTCTTCCGCCATCAATGCAGCCACGCCCCTCTCCGCGCGACGGCAAACCGTCCGGGCGAATTCGAGTGCGGCCGAATCCATGGTGTCGCCGGGGACGGACCAGTGCTTGAACTTGCCGAGCCGGCGTTCCAGATCGTCCACCACGCCGGTCAGCCTGCTGGTCATGGCGGGGTCGGTTTGCTTGAATCCATCCTTCAGGTAGCGATCCGTATCTTCACTAGCCGTCGCCAATTCCCCCATCACGGTCACAAGCTCCTTCTGGATGGCGAGAATCTGCTCAGTCAGAAACGCGTCGCTCGCGGCCGCCCGAGCCATGCCAAGCGCGGAGTTCAGCTCATCGACGCCGCCGTACGCTTCCACCCGCCGATGCGTTTTCGGCACCCGCCGTCCATACATGAGCGAAGTCTCGCCCTCATCGCCAGTCTTGGTCGCGATCGACAATGGTTATGATCCGTTCGGATTCTGTTCCGGCCCGGGTTCGTTAATCGACACGATATGGAGCGCATCGAGTGTGTGAGAGCTGTCTCGTTCATCGACGATCGAAACCACGCCACGACCGACCGCGATAAAATCGGGATGCGGCACGTTGAAACGGCGGCCATCGGTAACGTGAATTACGAACGGTCGGAAATTTGGCCGTAAGCGATCGCGAATTGGCTGGAGGTTTAACATAGCAATCAATCGGATCGTCTCTTTCCCCCGTCAACTAAACGCAAACGGCGAATCAGCTTTCGCCGATTCGCCATTCGGAATTTTGTCTTGCGGTTCAAGGCGTCTGACACAGACGCCCTACAATTGTCGCCCTACCGGGTTATCCCAACGCCGGTCGCGCTTCCGGTTCCTCCACGAGCGACGTCCCGACTTGCTCGCCCAGCTCCACGAGTTTGATCTCGCGCACCGCCGGGAAGCCTGTGCCTGCCGGAATGAGATGGCCCATGATGACGTTTTCCTTGAAGCCCCGGAGACGATCCACCTTGCCCAGGGTGGCGGCTTCGGTCAGAACCCGCGTGGTATCCTGGAATGACGCCGCCGAGATGAAGCTGTCCGTCTCGAGCGAAGCCTTCGTGATGCCAAGCAGAACCGGAGTCGCTTCCGCGGGCTTGCCCCCCTGCTCCACGACCTTGGTGTTTTCCGCCTCGAAATCGAGCCGGTCCACCTGGTCGCCCCAGAGCAGCGAAGTATCGCCCGGATCGGTGATCTTCACCTTGCGCAACATCTGGCGAACGATGATCTCAATGTGCTTGTCGTTAATCTCCACACCTTGGAGGCGATAGACCTCCTGCACTTCGTTCACCAGGTGCTCCTGTAAATCCTGCGGTCCGCACACCTCGAGAATCTCGTGCGGCACAACCGGCCCTTCCGTGAGCTGCTGGCCTTTTTTCACGAAATCGCCCTTGAAGACGATGATGTGTTTGGTCAGCGAAATCAGATGTTCTTCTTCGGCGCCGGTCGCCGGATCTTTGAGAATCAGTTTCCGCTTTCCGCGAACCGTCCCGCCCATTTCCACAGTGCCGTCAATCTTCGCGATCTCGGCGGCATCTTTCGGGCGACGGGCCTCGAAGAGTTCGGCCACGCGCGGCAGACCGCCGGTGATGTCCTTGGTCTTCGCGATCTTTCGCGGTGTCTTGGCCAACAAGGCGCCGGCGCGGATCTTCTGACCTTCCTCCACGATGACGTGCGCCCCGGCCGGAATGGAATAGCTCGCCAGCACTTCCTTCTTCTCGCCGACCACGACGATTTGCGGATGCAAATCTTCCTTGTGCTCGATGATGACCGTGCCCATGAGCCCGGTCGCTTCATCGACGTCGCGCTTGATCGTCACCCCCGCGATCATGTCGCGGAATTCGATCTTACCGGTCTTGTCCGTCAAAATCGGAACGTTATACGGATCCCACTGCACGAACGTCTCACCCTTTTTCACCTGGGCGCCGTCCGGTTTCGAGATAACCGAACCGATCACAACGTTGTAGCGATCCAATTCGCGGCCTTCGGAATTATGCACGCTGATCGAGCCGTTCTTGTTCAGCACAATCCAGCTTCCGTCGAGCGCCTGAACGGTGCGGAGATCGTTGAATTGCAACGCCCCATCGTTTTTCGCCTTGATGATCGGCTGTTTGAACGTCTGGCTGGCCGTGCCGCCGATGTGGAACGTCCGCATCGTCAGCTGGGTGCCGGGCTCGCCGATGGACTGGGCGGCAATGATGCCGACCGCTTCTCCGAGCTTCACAAATTGGCCAGTGGCCAGGTTGCGTCCGTAACACTGGGCGCAAACGCCGCGGCCACATTCGCAGGTCAGGACCGAACGAATCTTGAGGCTCTCCACGCCCACCTTTTCGATCGCCGCCGCAATATGCTCGTCGATCAACTGGTTGGCTTTGACGACCTTCTTTTTCGTCACCGGATCCACCACCGACTCGCAACTGACGCGGCCAATGATGCGGGTCGAGAGATCGACCACTTCTTCGTCGCCTTCGTAAATTGATTTGACCGTGATGCCGTTCACCGTGCCGCAATCCATCTCGTTGATGATCACGTCCTGCGACGCGTCCACGAGTTTGCGGGTGAGGTAACCGGAATCGGCCGTCTTCAGAGCGGTGTCGGCCAGACCCTTGCGGGCGCCGTGGGTCGAAATGAAATATTCGAGAACGCTCAAGCCTTCCCGGAAATTCGAGGTGATCGGCCGTTCGATGATTTCGCCCGAAGGCTTCGCCATCAACCCGCGCATGCCGGCGAGCTGTTTGACCTGTTGCCGGTTGCCGCGCGCGCCCGAGTCCACCATCAGAAAGACCGGGTTCAATTCCTTGCGCCCCTCGTTGTGTTCGAGAGTGCGGAACATGACGTTCGAAATCTCGTCACCAGCGTGGGTCCAGATATCGATGATCTTGTTGTAGCGCTCGCCGTCGGTGATGATGCCTTTGCGATACTGCTGCTCGACGGTCTTGATCGACTTGTAGGCGTTCTGCAGTTCGGTCTCTTTTTCCTTCGGAATGATCATGTCGGAAATTCCGATGGAAATTCCGGCCTTGGTCGCTTCCGCGAATCCGAGTTCTTTGAGGCGATCGAGCGTTTCGACGGTGCCGGTTTGTCCGGCGACCTGATAGCAGCGCCAGATGATATCGCTGAGCTGTTTCTTTCCCGCGGCCTTGTTAAAGAACCCGAGCTTTTCGGGCCAAATGGCGTTGAAAATGACGCGGCCGGCCGTTGTTTCGATGACCCGATCGGTGGGATTTCCGTAAATGGTCTGCTGGCCCACATCCGGGTTCTTGAACCGAATCCGATCGTGCGTCCTCACCTTGCTGTCAGCCATTGCAAATTCGACTTCCGTCGCGTTCGCGAACAGAGGAAGGCGCGTTTCCGCCGCAACCCCCGCTCCACGCCGTGGGTTTTGCGTGAGATAATAGCATCCCAGGGTGATGTCCTGTGAAGGTGTCGTGATTGGCTTCCCGCTCGAAGGCGAGAAAATGTTGTTCGGCGCGAGCATGAGCATGCGCGCTTCCATCTGCGCTTCCACCGAAAGCGGCACGTGCACAGCCATTTGGTCGCCGTCAAAGTCCGCGTTATAAGCGGTGCAAACGAGCGGATGAATCCGGATCGCTTCCCCTTCGATGAGGAGCGGTTCAAAAGCCTGGATGGAAAGGCGATGCAAGGTCGGAGCGCGGTTCAGCAGCACCGGATGCCCCTTCGTCACTTCCTCGAGGATGTCCCACACCTCCGGTGTCTGGCGCTCGATCATTTTCTTCGCGCTGCGCACGGTGTGCACATAACCGAGATCCTTCAGGCGCCGAATGATGAAGGGCTCGAACAACACGAGCGCCATTTTCTTCGGCAAACCGCACTGGTTCAATTTCAGCTCGGGACCGATGACAATGACGGAACGGCCTGAGTAATCGACCCGCTTGCCGAGCAGGTTCTGGCGGAAACGTCCGCCTTTGCCCTTGAGCATGTCGCTGAGCGATTTCAGCGGCCTATTGCCGGCGCCGGTGACGGCGCGGCCATGGCGGCCGTTGTCGAACAAGGCATCGACCGCTTCCTGAAGCATGCGCTTCTCGTTGCGGATGATGACATCGGGCGTTTTAAGCTGGAGAAGGTTCTTCAGCCGGTTGTTCCGGTTGATGACCCGGCGATAGAGATCGTTTAGATCGGAAGTCGCGAATCGGCCGCCTTCGAGCGGAACGAGCGGACGCAAATCGGGCGGGATTACCGGGAGAACATCGAGCACCATCCAATCCGGACGGGCGTGCGACGAGGCGAACCCCTGGACGAGCTTCAAACGCTTCGCCAGCTTTTTGCGAATCTGTTTGCTCTTCGTGTTCCCCATCGCCTCTTCCAGCTCTTTGTTGAGCTTGTTGAGGTTGATCTCGGAAAGGAGTTTTTTGACCGCTTCCGCGCCCATCCCGGCGACGAATTCTTCGCCGTATTGTTCCTGGGCTTCGCGGTACTCGACTTCGTTCAGAAGCTGCGTCTTGGTCAGCGGGGTCTTGCCCGGATCGATGACGATGTAATCCTCGTAATAGATCACGCGCTCGAGCTGGCGGGCGCTCATGTCGAGCATGAGACCGAGGCGGGAGGGCATGCATTTGTAGAACCAGATGTGGGAGACCGGGACGGCCAGTTCGATGTGGCCCATCCGTTCGCGGCGCACTCGCGCCAGCGTCACTTCCACCCCGCAACGATCGCAGATCACGCCCTTGTGCTTGATCCGCTTGTACTTTCCGCACGAGCATTCCCAGTCCCGGGTGGGCCCGAAAATGCGCTCGCAAAAGAGGCCGCCCTTCTCGGGCTTAAACGTCCGGTAATTGATCGTCTCAGGATTTTTGACTTCGCCCTTGCTCCACGACCGCATCGTGTCCGACGACGCGACCCCGATCGCAACTTGATCGAAGCCTACCGCGCGTTCTTCACCGACTAGTTCCCGCCAGGAATGTTCGTTCATTTAGTTTTGTATTTCTGAAATTGTTCTGCCGTCATTCCGAGCGACTCCGCTCGACATGACAAAATTGGTTAGGCCACGTTTTCCAGGAAAGCGCTTGGCGCCTGGCCGCCGACTTTTACGTCCAGGCCTAACGACTGCATTTCCTTGATTAGCACGTTGAAAGATTCCGGAGTGCCGGCTTCGAGCGAGTTATCGCCTTTGACGATTGACTCGTAGATGCGCGTGCGTCCCTGCACGTCGTCCGACTTCACCGTGAGCAATTCCTGCAGGGTGTAAGCCGCGCCGTACGCTTCGAGCGCCCAGACTTCCATCTCGCCGAAGCGCTGGCCGCCGTATTGCGCCTTGCCGCCGAGCGGCTGCTGGGTGACGAGCGAATAGGGTCCAACCGCACGAGCGTGAATCTTGTCCGCCACCAAGTGGCCCAGCTTCATCATGTAGATGTACCCGACCACGACTTCCTGATCGAAAGTGTCACCGGTGCGGCCGTCGTAAAGACGCGCCTTGCCCGTTTCCTGCACCCAGGTGAAGCCCTCTTTCTTCTTGGCGTCATTCAGGTACTCCCGGATCTTCGC
>JBAPMH010000046.1:0-5424 GCA_049278515.1 Chthoniobacterales bacterium | reverse complement strand
GTCCGGCCCAAGCCGTCGCTTTCGCCAGGCGATTTGCGTCCTGCTTTCGGCCGTAGTTTTCGGATCGGGATTGCTCCCTGACATGAAGTCGCGTAGAGACGCGCGATGGGTTCGAAGCGATTCCAATTCGCGAGCGATAATACCGCGGCCATCTGTCCGCCGGCCTGGGTTGCTCTCGCCGAGGCGAATGCCGACGCCGAAATTTCCTACGGCGAAGATAAATGGTCCCGGCGCGTGGCCGATCGCATCCGCGAAATCTTCGAGACCGACTGCGAAGTTTTTCTGGTCTTCAATGGAACGGCGGCGAATTCGCTGGCCTTGGCCCAACTTTGCCGTTCCTACCATGCCGTCGTTTGCCATCAATACGCCCACAGCCAGACCGACGAATGTGGCGCTCCCGAGTTCTTCGCCGGAGGCGCCAAGCTCCTGCCCATTCCCGGTTTGAACGGCAAGCTCGAGCTGGACAAGGTAAAGGCTACGCTCCTTCGGCACGCAGATGTTCATTCGTCGAAACCGCGCGTCATCAGTCTCACCCAATCCACCGAGTTGGGCACTCTGTATCGGCGAGAGGAGATCGACGCGATCGGTGAGTTTGCCCGAGAGCGCTCGTTGTTCGTGCATATGGATGGGGCGCGTTTCGCCAATGCGGTGGCGGCCCTGGGCTGCGAACCAAAATCGATTACCTGGCAAGCCGGAGTCGACGTGCTTTGCTTTGGGGGGACCAAGAACGGGACGGCCGCCGGCGAGCTCGTAGTGTTCTTCAAGAAGGAGCTCGCGGAGGAATTCGATTACCGGGTCAAACAAGCCGGTCAGCTAGCCTCGAAGACGCGCTTTCTCGCCGCGCCCTGGTCGGGTTTGCTGGCGGATAATGCCTGGATCAAGAACGCCCAGCACGCCAATCGATGCGCCAAAACGCTTGCGCAAAAACTGGCCGTGCTGCCGGGGTTCGAACCGGTCTTTCCGTGCGAGGCGAATGCCTTGTTTTTGCGGATGCCGGATGAACTCGTCCGACAGCTCCAGGAACGAGGCTGGCGTTTCTATAAATTTGTCGAGCCGGATGTTTACCGATTGATGTGTTCGTGGGCGACAACGGAAGGGGATATCGACGATTTTGTGAATGCGGTGAAGAGCGTTCTCGTCAGTGTGAAGAGCTCATGAATTTCTCTGGCGGGGAGGCCAATGACAGATATGTGTAAACGAGTGAGACCGGGTGGATGGATTCTGTTGCTCAGCGTCATTGGGCTGGGCGGTTGCAAAGCAACGCATGATGTGGCGGTGAGCTCTTTCCGCGTGATTGATGCGCCGGCGAATTATGTGCGACGGCATATTGACGCCGACACCACCACGACGACGACCACGACAACCGTGGCTTCCGACGCGGTCACAACGCCCGGCCGCACGGTCACGGCTCCCTCGACCAGCAACCCGCAGCAGCGCAAAACTACTACGCAGACGCACCCCGGCCCGAATGCGGCGCCCAGCGCCACGCCCAGATCTTCGCCCACGACCGTTACGGAAAAGTCCAAGCCTTCACCGAGCCCTTCCCGCACGACTACGCAAGCGCAATACCCAACCGCCAAAACGGTGCCGGGCAAACCTGGATATGTTTTCAGCCCGTTTGATCCGAGCGGCGGCTATGTGGACGTGAACGGCTACACCTCGGGGCAAAAGGTTAAAGATCCGTACTCCGGCAAGATTTTCCTGGTCCCCTGATTTGTGCCGGGATTGATCACTTCCCCAGGCGCTGCCTGTTTTTACGGGCGGCAGCGAAGAAAACCGCCCGGCAGGGCGGTCTGCGTACGCGATTTGCTTTAGAGCGAGTATGAGCCGCTGCGGCCATCTTCTCCACTCCGCTTACAATACACTGTTCTCTTCGCGATATTCGCGATACAAGGTGTTCGCCATGAGGCGTGTTTGCGCACTTGCCGTCGCGATATTTGGCCTGGTGACCGCCGGGCACGGTTATGTTCTCACGGGCAAGAGCTGGCCGAATGGCAGCGTCCTCGTTGTCCAACTCGGTCTCGGCCTCGCCGGACGCACCCTCCAGGACGGAAATATTTCCTGGGACACGGCGGTCCTTCCCGTGGCCGACATGTGGAATCAACGGGTCCAGCGCGTTCTCGTGACCAACGTGCTGAATCCCCTCGCGCCAGCCTCGCCGACCGATCATCTGAATTCGGTGGTGTTTGCCAATTCGGTCTTCGGTCAGTCATTCGGCTCCAATACCCTCGCGGTGACCTATTATTCGAGCAGTGGCTCGACTATGCTGGAATCCGATACCCTCTTTAATCGGGCGATCACTTTCGATTCTTATCGGGGCCCTCTGCAATTTATCCCTCATGGACTTGCCATTCCCGATGTTCGCCGGGTTTTTCTCCACGAACTCGGACACACTCTTGGCCTGGGCCATCCCGATACGGGTGGACAGCAGGTGGTCGCCGTCATGAACTCCGTCGTCAGCAACCAGGAAATCCTGTCGGCTGACGATATCGCAGGCGGACAACATCTTTACGGAGCGGCGGCGCCAACGCCGACGCCGACGCCGGACCCCACCGCCACGCCTGGACCATCCGGGAGTCATCTCGCGAATATTTCCACGAGGATGAAAGTCGGCACTGGCCAGAACGTTCTCATTGGCGGCTTGATCATCCAAGGGTCGCAATCCAAGACGCTCATTTTACGGGCAATGGGACCTTCTCTCTCTGGCAGCGGGATACAAAACGTCCTGGCCGACCCTGTTCTGGAACTCCACGACTCCACTGGTGGCATCATTGCTTCGAACAACAATTGGCAGGACGGCGAGCAGGCGGGGCAGATTCAGACGATGGGCTTTGGCCCAAGCAGTCCGGCAGAATCGGCGATCCTCGTCACGGTTTCTCCCGGCAATTACACCGCTGTGGTGAGCGGATGGGGCGGCGGTCAGGGGACCGGCCTGGTGGAAGTTTACGAGATTGACTCGGGCGCTGCGCGAATGATGAACATTTCGACCCGCGGGCCGGTAGGAACGGGGGGCGAACCGATGATCGGGGGAGTGATTGTCCAGGGAGGGACGACCAAGAAAATTATCGTGCGCGCGCTGGGGCCATCGCTTGGCGGAGGGCCGAGTCCCATCACCGGCGCTTTGGAAGATCCATTTTTGGAATTGCGGGACGGCTCCGGAAACCTGGTGGCCTCCAACGATGATTGGGGCAACAGTCCGCAGGCGAGTGAAATTGCCGCGACGATTCCGCCCTCGAACGCTCGGGAATCAGCGGTGATCGCCACGCTCGGGGCAGGGAATTATACGGCGATCGTTCGCGGCGTGGATGATGCCACCGGCGTCGCCCTGGTGGAAGTCTTCGATCTCGATCCCTGACGCTCTTATGAAAATCCGTCGCTCTTTACTTTCGCTGGCGTGCCTCGCGCTCATCCTTCCCTCGCTGCGTGCCACCACCGTTATTCCGCCGACTTTCGACCAGCTCGTCAACCAGGCCGAATTGATCTTTCAGGGCACCGTCACGGATCTTCGTCCGCAATGGATGGGCGAAGGCGCCGAGCGTCATATCGTGACCTTCGTTACTTTCAAAGTCGACGATTCGATCAAGGGCGCCCTCAACGAAACCTATACGATCCGGATGTTTGGCGGGACCTTGGACGGGCAAACCATTGAAGCCACGGATACGCCAAGATTTAAGGTAGGCGATCGCGATATTCTTTTCGTGGAAAACAACGGCACCCAGTTCGTTCCGCTGGTCGGCATCATGCACGGACGCTTCCGGATTCAGACAGAAGCCAGCGGCCGGGAGAATATCTCGAAGGATAACGGCGCACCGGTATCCGACCTGGCAAAGCTGGGATTGGACGAAAAGGCTGCTGCAAGTGGCCAGGCTCTCTCAACCGCTGAATTCAAGGCGGCTATCCGGCAGAAGTTAGGGCAGAACGCCGCGAAGTAGAGAAGGCTTCCGGGCTTCGTCCGGATTGCGGCAGTCTGAAATTCGCCTCAGTGGGCGCCGTCTTGTTTGCGCTGCTCGGCGACCTGCCGCTTCACCTCATTGGTCCGGTCCAGGGAGCGTTTCATCCAGTTGTGCTCGCTCACCGGACGCGGCGAGGCCGCGGTTTGCTTTGAGGCCGTTGCCGGCGCTGTAGTCGCGACTTTTTGATTTTCGTTCTGCTTTTGGGCAAGGAAGAGCCAGCCCAACACTGCCACTACGATCAGGACGACAACGGTTCGCATGCCAAAACTGCAGCAGGCTGCGAGCCACGAAGCGGCTGCGTTGCTGTCGCTGTGCGTCGATGGTAAGTAACGGGATGAATTCAGGGTCACCGGTGCGCGGTGCATTTTTCGCCGCGATTTTGCTCCTGGGCCTTCTCCCCACCGGTCGCGCGCAGACATATCAGGGCCGGGAATTAGTCCAGGCCAGCCTCGTTGCCGACGTCAGCGCCGTAATTCCCGGGAAACCGTTTACCGTCGGTCTCCTTCTGAAAATGGCGCCGCACTGGCATACCTACTGGAGATTTTCCGGCGACGCCGGATTGCCCACGGAGATCAAATGGAACCTATCGCCCGGCTGGAAGGCAGGCGAAATCCAATGGCCGATTCCATTCCGGTTGATCGACCCGGGGGACATCGAGACCTACGGTTACGAAAACGAAGTCATGCTCCTCCAGGAGATCACGCCGCCCTCGTCGCTGCCTGATTCTTCGGTCAAGTTATCGGCTGAGGCCAACTGGCTCGTTTGCGAGAAACTTTGCATCCCGGGGAGCGCCACGCTTCAAGTCGAACTGCCCGTTTCCGACAAGAATGGGCCCGCCAACGAAGACCTCTTCGCGCGCTACCGCCGATTGCTTCCGCAGAAATGGCCGGAGGGCAGGGTCGCGAGCGCGATCTGGAACCGGAGCGGCAAGGAAATGCAACTAACGGTCGAGAGCGGCGCGCTGGCGAATTATCCCGTGGTGGAATTTTTCCCATTGCCGGACGCCAACACTGTCGTCGGTCATCCTAAGATTGACCGGAGCGCCCCCGGCAAGCTGACCTTTCGGGTCCCAATCGAAGGCGACCCGAAATTGTCGTCGCTCAACGGGCTTGTCGTTTTCGGCCAGACCGCACACAGCGCTGAGCGCAACGGCTGGACGCTGCCGGCGGACGTCCAAATGCAGTCCAAGGCAACCGAAAGCCTCTGGAAGTTCCTCCTCTTCGGTTTCCTCGGCGGATTCATCCTTAACCTGATGCCCTGCGTGTTACCCGTCATCTCTCTCAAGATTTTTGGGTTTATCCAGCACGCCGGCCAGGATCGGCGGCGCATTTTGCGAAGCGGGCTTGCCTTTATCGCGGGGATTTTTGCCTGGTTCATTGGCCTGGCGCTGCTCCTCATCGTGTTGAAATCAGCCGGGCGCGAAATCACCTGGGCGTTTCAATTCACGAATCCATATTTCGTCCTCTTCATG
>JBAPMH010000045.1:0-13910 GCA_049278515.1 Chthoniobacterales bacterium | reverse complement strand
TCGTAACGCCGCGCGATCCGGCCAAACATCGCGCGAACCGACTCGGGATCGCGGGAGACGTGCGGGCCTCCAGAAAATCCTTGCGCGGGCTTCACGCTTCAAGGAACGGCGATTTGAAATCGCCGCTGTGGTTGGGTCGGCGATTACAAATCGCCGCTCCTTGAGGCGCTCTCACCAGCGCTACTCCAGGGGAGGCTCGAAGTGTTCTTCCTCACGCGGCACCAGCCCGTTTTTCTCGATGATCCGCGCGCACGTATTCCAGCGAAGGAGCGCGTCGTCGTTCCCGGCGGGGCGCAACCCTTCCGCTTTTTCGAACCAGCTCATCGCTTCGCGGAAACCGTCGTGGGCGTGGAACCGCGATCCGGGAGTTCCCTGGGCCAGCTTCGCTTTCGCCCGGCGCTCCGTCAGAATGCCCGTGTAATACGCGCGCTCGTAATCGCCTTTGACCCGAGACAACAGCTCCTTCGCCTGAGTGTCGCTGACACCGTAGCCCTTGCCGAAACGATCCGTAATCGCGAGCAGAAGCGTAATCAGCGCCGTCTGGTTTTCCGAATCGGCCCGCAGGACGTCGAGGCAAATGCTCTCGGCCTCGCCCGGTTCGTTGAGCAACCGGTAGCGCTCCGCCTTTTCGAGCGCGGCCGGGATGGCCTCCTTCGAGAGTGGTTTTAGATCCGGCATTTCCCAGACACGATTCAACACTTCGGGCGCGCCTTCCAGTCCAAAGCTAAAAGAACTGTCGGGGTCCCGGCGGGCAATCTTGCCATAGACCACCCAAACCCGATAGGATTGCGGTCTCCAACAACCCTCAATATGAAAACTGTTGAATCTGCAGTGCGCGAGCGTTACGCCGCGGGAGCTACTCTCACCGAACCGCGGCTCTGCTGTCCGGTCGATTACAATGCGGAATATCTCCGCGTAATTCCGGAGGAAGTGATCGAACGCGATTATGGTTGCGGCGATCCAAGCAAGCACCTGCGCGAAGGAGAAACCGTCCTGGATCTGGGAAGCGGCACGGGAAAAATCTGCTTCATTGCCGCGCAAATTGTCGGGGCCAAAGGCAGGGTGATCGGTGTCGATATGACCGACGAAATGCTGGCCGTCGCCCGTCGCAACGCGCCGCTGGTGGCCGAGCGCATCGGTTTCGCAAATGTTGAGTTTCGCAAAGGTCGCATCCAGGATCTCGCCCTCGATTTGGAGTTGTTGGATCGCGAACTGCAAAAAAATCCCATCACGAGCGCGGCTTCGTTTCTAGCCGCCGATGAATTGGCGGAGGAATTGCGGTGCCGGCATCCCCTCATCCTGGGCGACTCCGTGGACGTGGTCGTTTCAAATTGCGTCCTCAACCTGGTCGAACCAAAATCGAAGCGGCAACTTTTCGGGGAGATCTTTCGCGTCCTCAAGAAGGGCGGACGCGCCGTCATCTCAGACATCGTGAGCGACGAGGAAGTGCCTGAACAACTGCAAAGCGACCCGGAGCTTTGGAGCGGTTGTATCTCCGGCGCCCTCACGGAAGAGGGTTTCGTGGCGGCATTCGAGACCGCCGGATTTTATGGCATTCGCATTCTAAAACGGGACGCCGAGCCGTGGAGGACGGTGCAGGGAATCGAGTTTCGCTCCGTCACCATCGAAGCGTTCAAAGGAAAACAGGGAGAATGTTTCGAGCGCAATCAGGCGGTGATTTATCGCGGACCGTTCAAAGAGGTCCTCGATGACGACAACCACCGAATGGAACGCGGCCGGCGCTACGCCGTTTGCGACAAGACCTATAATCTTTATCGCAAAGCGCCCTACCAGGACTCCTTCGAGTTCGTCGAACCAATTGTCGAGCTTCCCCTGGCCGAGGCCAAACCGTTCGATTGTTCGCGCACATCTTTGCGGCATCCGAAGGAAACGAAGGGTCAGGATTACAAGGTTACGACCGATGCGAACAGCCAATGCTGCGATGGCGGGAGCTGCTGCTGATGATTTTCGTCCTCCTTTTTCTGGCCACCTGTTTTCTCGCCTATTCCAACGGCGCGAATGACAACTTCAAGGGCGTCGCGTCGCTTTTCGGCAGTCGCACCTGCAGTTATCGGACGGCAATCTCCTGGGCGACGACGACGACGTTCGCCGGCTCGATCACATCTATTTTTCTGGCCCAGACGCTGTTAAAAAAATTCAGCGGCAAGGGCATTGTCCCCGACCAATTCGCCGGCTCCGAATATTTCGTCCTGGCCGTTGCCCTAGGCGCGGGGGCGACTGTGATCCTGGCGACACTCCTTGGATTTCCGATTTCCACCACCCACGCCCTGACTGGCGCCATCATTGGATGCGGGCTGGTTGCAGTGGGGCCGGCCGTCAATTTCGCGGCGCTCGGCAAAGGATTTGTCCTGCCCCTGTTGCTCAGTCCCGCTCTGGCCATCCTGATGGCGAGCATTCTGTATGTCTCGTTCCGCGCCCTTCGAATCGCGACCGGCGTGGGCAAGGAATGGTGCATCTGCCTCGGGGCTGAGGAACGCGTGGTGGCCATTCCGCAGCCTTCCGGGCTCGCGCTTCGCTATGCGCCGCCGCCGGTTTCGATCACGATCGACGAGCAGAAAAATTGCCGCGAACGTTACGCCGGCTCATTCCTGGGAGTGAGTGCGCAGCAGTTGATGGATGCGGGACACTTCTTCAGCGCAGGAACCGTAAGCTTCGCCCGCGGTTTAAACGACACGCCCAAAATTGTCGCGTTACTGCTCCTGTGGAAGGCGCTCGATATCCGCTGGGGATTTGCCGCAGTCGCGCTGACCATGGCGATTGGCGGACTGCTTAATGCCCGCAAGGTCGCGGAGATCATGAGCAAGAAAATCACGGCCATGAATCATGGACAGGGGTTCACGGCCAACCTCACGACCGCTCTGCTGGTCGTGGCCGCGAGTGTCTATGGCTTGCCGGTCTCGACCACGCACGTCTCGGTCGGTTCGCTGTTTGGGATTGGACTGACTACCGGCAAAGCCAATCCAGCCGTTGTCGGCAAGATCGCTCTCTCCTGGCTGATTACGCTGCCGTGCGCCGCCCTTCTCGCAGCCGCCGTTTATGGGATCACCATCTCCCTCCATTCATGAATAGATTTGTTGATCGACTCAGCCGGGACGGTTTGAGTTTGCGGCACACCAGAACTGAAGTGTTGCAGATCAACGTGGGCAAACTTTGCAATCTTACCTGCACCCACTGCCACGTGAACGCCGGACCGAAGCGCAAGGAAATCATGACGCGCGAAACCGTCGATCGCATCATCGAATGGCTCGCCCGGACGGACATCCCGACCGTCGACCTTACGGGCGGCGCGCCGGAAATGATTCCCGATTTTCGCTACTTCATCGAGAGCGTTCGCGCCCTGCCGGCCAGTCGCAAGATCATCGACCGCTGTAACCTGACGATCCTGGTCGAACCCGGTTTCGAAGGTCTGGCCGAATTTCTTGCCGCCCAAAAAGTCGAGATCATCGCCTCGATGCCGTGCTACTCCGCTGAAAACGTAAATCTCCAACGGGGGGAAGGCGTATTCGACGCCAGCATCGCCGGTTTGCAGTTGCACAATCGACTCGGCTACGGCGTAGCGGGCGGCCTGCCCCTGCATCTTGTTTACAATCCGGTGGGACCATTTCTTCCAGGGCCACAGGCGGAATTGGAAGCCGATTACAAACGCGAGTTGGCCGCGCATTTCGGCATTGTCTTCAACAAGCTTTACACGATCACCAACCTTCCCATCGCCCGCTTTGCTTCCTATCTGCGCCACAACGGAAAGCTCGACGAATACATGGAGCTCCTGATAAACGCGTTCAATCCGGAAACCATTGAGGGGCTCATGTGCCGGAACACCATTAGCGTCGGCTGGCGCGGCGAAGTTTACGATTGCGATTTCAATCAGCAGCTCGAAATGCAATGGCAAAACGGGAGCCCGATGTTCTTGTGGGACATCGATCCGGACGAGGTCGACGATCGCGAGATCATGACGGGCGATCATTGTTTCGGATGCACCGCCGGCGCGGGTTCCAGTTGCGGCGGCGCGCTGGTTTGAGCCTGGGACGCTTGATATTTATTCTGCTGCTCGCCGGGCTGACGGGCCCCGCCGAAGCGAGGGATGTCTGGATCGATACCGATGTTTCCCTTGGCTCGCCCATCCGGGAAGCGGATGACGGCTTCGCCCTGATGCTGGCGTTTCATTCTCCCCAGCTTCGAATTCTCGGAGTCAGCACATCCTACGGCAATGCTTCGCTCGCATTTGTCGATCGGGTCGCGCGGGAAATGACGCGGCGATTTGGTGGTCCGGCCCACTTGTCCGAGGAAAATGTTTTCGCGGGAGCTCGATCGCCGCTAGACCTCGGGCGGCCATCCGCCGCCAGCGATGCCACGGCCGCCGCGTCAAACCGTGCCAGGATGACTTATATCGCTCTCGGTCCCCTGACGAATCTTGCCACAGCGCTGCAGTTGCATCCGCATTTTCGGGACCGCATCGATCAAGTCATCGTTATCGGCGGCAGCGAAAAGGGCGAGCAGCTTCCCTTTCGCATTCACGACGCAAACGTTTTCAAGGACGCCCGGTCGGCGGATATCGTCCTTCAGTCCGGCATTCCAATTGTTCTGGCGCCAATCGCCGTCGCCGCCACTCTGACGATCAATCGACAGGACATTCGCCGGTTAAAAGCGGCCGGTCAGGCCGGCGAATATCTTTCGCAAAAGAGCGTTTGGTGGATGTTTTTTTGGATCGACATCGCCGGGTCGCGCGGCGCGCCGGTCTTCGACGCACCTGGCGTGATCGCCGCAGCGAGGCCGGATTTACTCCGAATGGAGCGCCGCTACGCCGCCGTCGACGAAAATCACGCGTTTGTCTTGACCCGGAAGCCGAAGGAGAACGCGCGTCCGGTCCGGTGCATCGTCGCTTTTAGGCCAGCGACCAAAGAATTTCTCCTCCGCGGTTTGATCTCGCGCTGATTCATTTTTCCGGAATAACGGCGCGGTGCGATTTGTCGAGGAGCAGGCCCCAGATGCGGTTGTAAGGATGGACTTTGTCCGCGGGTCCTCCGTCACGCACCAGAGGACGATTTTCGTTGGCCCACCGAAAAATCGAGCCCTCGAGATTAGTTCCGTTTCGGTAGCCTGCCTGGCTCAACTTTTTCGCGAAAGCGGCCGACCGGTAGCCGACCGAACAATAGGTTACGATCGCTTTATCTTTCGGGAAAGAAATCGCCGGCGGACCGGATCCCGGCTCCACCCGGATGGCACCTTCGAGATGACTTACGTCGAATTCAGCCTTGGTGCGGACATCGAGAAGAACTGGTTTGTTCTCGCCGGCTAACGCGGCCGCCAGTTCGCCCGTCGTCATCCGGCGCACCTCGGGAAAATCCGCGCGGATCTTCGCATTCATAAGCCGCCAGCCAATGCTTTGGGAATACAAAGCCGTGCTGATCGCGCCTAGAACCAGGAGAATAACGGCAACAAAAAGAGGTCGTTTCACGGCGCGATTTCATAAGATCGACATCCTGCCCCCCATCAGTCAACCTTCGGCGGACAGGATGGACACCCCGCGCGAACTCAACATATCTCTGATCATTCCCTGCTGGCACGATGTTGAGGCCGCGGAGGAGCTCGGCCGGTTGTGGTCGCGAAATGCGCTCGTGAGCGAAGTAATCATCGCCGGAGTTTCAGGGCACGCGCCGTCGTCGAGAGCGGATGAAAGCTTGAAATTCTGTTGGGCCGATCGGCCGGGGCGCGGTTTGCAGTTCAACCTCGGCGCGCGCGCGGCCAGCGGCGATGTTTTGCTGTTTCATCACGTCGACTCGCAACTCACCGAAGCGCATTTGATCTCCCTCCATCAAACAATGCGCGACCCAAAATTTGTCGGCGGCGCCTTTTACCGAAAGTTCGATGAACGCCATCCGCACCTGCAATGGGCGGAGCGAATCGAGCGCTGGCATTCGCGGACGTTCGGAACGCTGTACGGCGATCAAAGCATCTTTGTCCGCCGGAGCGAGTTCGTTCGGCTGGGCGGTTTCGCACCCGTGCCCCTCATGGAGGACGTGGAATTGTCGCGCCGGTTGCGGCGGGCCGGACCGATCGCGTTGCTCGATCCACCGATGTCGACTTCGCCGGCCCGGCAGATCGCCCACGGCGCCTGGCGCACGACCGGGCGAAATATGCTTTTTCTGTTCCTTTTTCAACTTGGGGTCTCGCCTTATTTGCTCCACTCCTGGTATTATCGGCACATCACCCAGCGCGATCCGAAGTCGGACCCGATCCAATATGAAACGGAGACCCTGCCCACTCTGAAATGAAACCACCGATGAACACGACCGATCGTTGGCGGGCGCGTTGGAACGCGTTTCGAAACCCTATCGGCGGCGAGAAAGCGGATATCCTCCGCGCGCGCTGGAACTCGCTTCCGCCGGAATTACAAACGCCCAATCAGATCTCCGGCCGCCATCTGACGCACTGCGGGTTCATTCTTGGCGCGAGCTACTGTTCGTTTCATTGCACGCATTGTTATTTGCCAAAAAATGCGAACCGCGTCCCGATTCCCTCGCTGGCCGACGTGAAAGAGCAGATCGACGCCAACCGTCGTTTCCAGGGGCCGGGTGGCGGATTGCAAATCACCGGCGGCGACGTGGCGGATGCATACTGGAAGTCCGGTCGCACCGACGAGCTGGTTGAGATTATTCGTTATGCCTATCAGGTGGGACTTGTGCCGATGTTGATGACGCACGGCCAAACGTTGCTCGAACAACCGCAATTTCTGGAGCGTCTCGTCGTGGAAGGCGGTTTGCGCCAGGTCTCAGTCCACATCGATCTCACCCAGGCGGGGCGGCACGGTTACCCGATTCAGCGCGTCAAACACGAAAGCGATTTGCATCCCGTCCGCGAAGCGTTCACCCAGCTGGCGCGCGACATTCGCCTGCGGACCGGCGCTCCGCTCGAATATGCGCTCAGCTTCACCGTCACTCAAAATAACTTGGACGAAGTCCCCGAAGTCATTCGTTGGTACCTGGCCGATCCCGAGCGGACCCATATCTGGCGAATGCTCAGCTTTCAGCCGGAAGCCGATACTGGACGCACTATTTTTTCGCAGGAACGGGCCCTGCCCGAGCGCGTTTGGGAAAAAATTTGCGAGGGCACCGGGTTCCCCCTTGAAAAAGGCGGAACCAATTTCGGTCATCCCGACTGCAACAGCTGGGCGTCGATTCTGATTTCTCGCCGCACCGGCCAATTCATTCCGCTGTTGCCGACTGATACGACGACGAAACGGTTACTTGGCAGAATCCTGGAACAAATCGGCGGGCTCTCGCTCGTGACCGATGATGCGCGGACCACGCCATGGCGTCTGGCCGGCATTTTCGCGCACAATCCCGGCCTGGCCCTGCGTTCGTTATTCCACCTCGTGAAGCTCATCGTCTCCGGCCGTATTCCGCCAGGAATGATGCTCGATCTCATCAGCGGTCGCGCCCACACCCTCGGGGTCGGCACCCATAATTTCATGGACGCCGAGCAAGTTTCGCGGGCCGATTCCGACCCGGTGATCAAGGCGCGTCTCGATTCCTGCGTCTTCAAGGGAGCGGTCAAAGAAGACGGGGAATGGCGCGCCGTTCCGATGTGCCGGATGAACCAGCAGAAGTGGAGCGACATTTACGAAGAACGTTTGCGCGATCCCGCGCTCATTCGAGAGCGGCAAGTGTTCGAAGTCGCCGAATCAATCGATAGCTGATTTCTTCAGGGCCTTCTTTGCAATTCGACTGACAAAAATCGTGACCGCGATGGTCGCGATCAATCCCACTGCGAGCAAAACGTACTGCCAGTTGCTGTGCGCGGTCGCTCTGCCAGACACTCCGGCCTGACCGACTGCACCGAGATACGCATACAACAACGTTCCCGGGATCATCCCGACGGCGGAGACGAGCACGTAGGCGCCGAAGCGGACCGAAGTGATACCGTAAAAGTAATTGCTGAGATTGAATGGAATGAGCGGACTCAAACGCAGCAGCCCGACAATTTTCCATCCATTCCGGCCGATCGCTTCATCAATGGCGGCAAAGCGCGGGCTCTTCCTGGTTATCTCTTCGATGTGTCGCCGAAGGACGTAGCGCGCGATCAGAAAGGCGAGGGTTGAGCCAATGATCGCGCCGGCTAAGGCCACGAGGGTGCCGCCGACGATTCCGTAGATCAATCCGGCGCTAACCGTGAAAATCCAACCGGGCAAAAAGAGAATGGTCGCGATGGCATAGGCGGCGATGAACACGACTACACCGGCAGGTCCCAGTTGCTGAACCCATTCAATAAACTCGCGGATCCACTCCTTCACCGGCAGAACGGCCGACAAGATCGACAGGGTGATTGCGATCAATCCCGCCCCGATCCATTTGCCGTATTTTTTCATCGAAGTCCTCTGCGATACAACCAGCCGAAAATCCGTCGCGCCGCCGGCGTCAGCCGCCTTTTGTTGTACTTGTCGCCTACTTTCCGGGCAAGCTCGGCAAAGGTCGGATAGGCATGGGTTGTCGCCGAAATCTTGCCGAGCCCGATTCCGTGCTTCATCGCCAGGACAAATTCGTGCAGAAGGTCGCCCGCATTTTCGCAGACCAGGGTCGCGCCCACGATTCTGTCAGTGCCTTTCGCCACCAGAATTTTTACAAACCCATTCTCCTCCCGCTCCAGAACGGCGCGATCGACTTCTTTGATTTCCTGCCGGATCACGTCGTAAGCCACGTTCCGTTTCTTCGCCGTCGTTTCATTCAAACCTACCGAGGCAATCTCCGGATCGACATACGTGCACCAGGGCACGACCGCGTAATCGATTCTCTGCCGCAAAAGTTGCAGCGGCATCAGAATATTTCGAACGACCAGGCGGGCCTGCACGTCGGCCATGTGGGTGAAAAGAAAAGGGCCGGCGATGTCGCCCGCCGCGTAAATGTGCGGGTGAGAGGTCTGCAGATACTCGTTAACCACAACGCCCCGTTCGCCGGTCTCGACGCCAATCGCCTCCAGGCCAAGACCCTCGATGTTGGGCCGGCGCCCGGAGCAAATCAGAAGAGCCCCGGCCGAGATCTCCGTAACGCTGCCGTCTTTCCGCGAGACCGACATCGCGATTCTCCCGTCGCTTCGGACTGCTCTGGCTTCCGCGTTCGTCACGATGGTATTGCCTTCCTGGGCCAGGTTTTTCTCCAGAAACTCGCTCACCTCGGGATCTTCACGCGGCAACAGCCGCGGACCGCGTTGGACGATCGTCGTGCGAACGCCGAGGCGATTGAATGTTTGTCCCAGCTCGCAGCCGATCGGGCCGCCGCCGAGAACGATCAGACTTTCCGGCTTTGATTTTAGCTCGTCGAAAATCGTTTCGTTCGTGAAATAGGGCACCGAATCGATGCCATCGATCTGCGGGACGGCCGTGCGCGTGCCGGTCGCGATAACGAAGTTCTTCCCGCGCAAACTCTGGCCACCAACCTCGACCGAGCTTGGCGACTCAAATCTGGCCTGCCCTCGAAAAACATCGACGCCGAGCGCTTCGAAACGCTCCTGCGAATCGTTCGGCGCGATCCGGGCACGACGTTCGCGCATCGTCGCGAAGACCTCGTTGAAATCGAATTGCGCTTCCATCCGGCGCAGTCCCCAGGCATCGGCGCGCCGTATTTTCTCGATCAAACGAGCTGAGGAAATAAGCGCCTTGCTCGGCACACAGCCGAAGTTCAAACAATCGCCCCCCATCCGGTTGCGTTCGATCAGCGCGACCCGGCCGCCGAGGCCGGCTGTTCCGGCCGCCGTCACCAGCCCGGCAGTGCCCGCCCCGAGAACGACGACGTTGTAGATTCCCTCGCCTCTTGCCGGAACGGTCATCGGCCATCAATGGAAATAATCGAAAACCGACATCTTGAAATTGCGCCCGTGCGCGCCCTGATCGTTTAAACCCCAGTTGTAGGCCTTGTAACTGATTTTGCAGTCCGCTTCTTCAAGCAACGACTTCGCCGCCGCCGGCGCATACTTCGCCATGACTGCCTTCGCGCCACCGGCCTTATCGAAGTCGCCTTTGAACCATTTGAAAATGCTCGAGACGTTCGCTTCGTTTTTATCGGGTAAGAATTCGTTCAGGTCGGTGCGGCCAAGCCAGGTGCGATAGGCGCGGGCAGCTTCTTCGTCGAGTCCGCCGGCGCTGTAGGCCGATTGCTGGAGCGGCGGGCAACTGCGGGCCGCACAAACCAGAACCGCGTGGGTGCGATAACCAAATTCGGGTCGCAGCATGTCGTTCTCAATCTCGTTCAAAGAAACGGTCGTACCGCCGAGCTTGTGACGTTTCTCTTTGAAGGAAGATTTCAGCGACCAAATGCTTTCGGTCGGATAATTTTGCAGGATCCATTGGAGGACGAATGCATTGTAGGCATTGACCAGCGACGCGTAACGTTCGTTGCCGGACGCCTTGCTGCCGCCGGTGGCAAATTGAGCCAGGTAACCGGTGAGGGCGGCGACGTCCTCAGAACTGCCTTTCCACTTTTCGTACGCGACCAGGCCCTGACTGTTTACATATTTTTTCAGCAAACGATCGTAGGCATCGTGCTTAATTCCGGCGGGAACATCGGTTGCCAAAGAAAGGGATTGTAAACCGAGCAGGAGAAGCGCAACGGAAAAGATTTTCGTTTTCATTGCGGCTCAATTGTCTTGTCCGCAAGATGGCAAGGCAAGGAAACAATGCGCATTTCCCTCATCGTCCCGGTGTTGAACGAGGAAAAGATCTTGCGGCAATTTCTTCATCACGTTCGCGCGGTGGCGCCGGCCTGCGAGATCGTGGTGGCCGATGGCGGAAGTTGCGACAGGAGTTTCGAAATCGCACAGGAGCTGGCGGACAAATCCGTCCAATCCTCGAAGGGGCGGGGCGCCCAGATGAATGCCGGGGCCGGGCTGGCCCGCGGCGACATATTCTGGTTCGTTCATGTCGACTCAACGGTGGCCGCCGGTTCCACGCGTGCGATCGAGCAGGCCCTGGCGAATCCGAAGATCGTCGGCGGATGCTTCCGGCTTCGGATCGATTCGCCCCGTTGGATTTATCGGGTGCGGGACGCTATCGGAAACGGCCTCGTTGCTCTCAGGGGTATCCCTCTCGGCGACCGCGGATTTTTTTGCCGCCGCGAGGCCTTCGTGAGCATTAAAGGATACCCGGAAATTCCGCTGCTCGAGGACGCGGAGTTTTATCTCAAGTTAAAGAAGCGCGGTCGCGTCCGACAGTTGCCCGAAACGATTGGGACCAGCGCGCGCCGGTATGAAGCGCTGGGGCCTCTGACGACCGTCTGCTTTTACGGATTCGTCATGACTCTTTACGTTCTGTTGATTCCGCGCCCGCTGCTCGAGAAGATCGTGCGCTGGTACGTCGTCAGGGCGACCGATCGGCCTTCCGCTTGAGTAATTTCCAGAGCCAGCCCAGCGGATCGTAGTGATCGTCTACCACGCGCTCTTTTAACGGAATGATACCGTTGTCGGTGATGTGAATTTCCTCGGGGCAAACCTTCGTGCAACATTTTGTGATGTTGCAGTAACCGATGCCGTGCGCCGTCCGCAATTCCTCGAGACGGTTCTCGGTATCTAGCGGATGCATCTCCAGCGCCGCCGGGTAGATCAGGAAACGCGGACCGATGAATTCTTCGTGCTTCCGGTGATCGCGCAGGACATGACAAACGTCCTGGCAGAGAAAACACTCGATGCATTTCCGGAATTCCTGGACGCGATCGATATCTTCCTGTGCCATCCGCCAGGTGCCATCCGCCGCATCCGGCGGGCGCGGCTTGAAGCGCTTGATCTTTTTCTTCACCCGGAAATTCCAAGAAACGTCCGTGATCAAATCCTTCTGGATCGGAAACGCTTTCATCGGCTCGATGGTGACCGGCTTGTCGAGCGGAAGATCGTTGAGGCGCGCCATGCACATCAGTTTCGGCATCCCGTTGACCTCCGCCGAACAGGAGCCGCATTTGCCGGCTTTGCAGTTCCAACGGCAGGCCAGATCGTTTGCCTGCGTCGCCTGGATCTCGTGCACGGCATCGAGAACAACCATGCCTTCAGAAACGTCAGTGCTGTAATCCTCGAACGAGCCGCCCTTCGCGTCGCCGCGCCAGATTCGAAAGGTGGCTTGCATGGGAAAGAAATTAACCGCGGATTACGCGGATACCACGGATGAGTTTCTGGACATCCGCGTCATCCGTGTAATCCGCGGTCAAAATGATCCTTTCTCGATTCATTTCATCTCCTCGATGATCTGCTTCAAATAGTCCGGCATTTCCGGCAGCGGATCGAGCCGGACTTCCATCGCTCCGTCAGTCGTCTTGCGGATGATCGTGTTTACCTTCGAAAACTTTTCGTCCTTCTCGGGATAATCATCCCGGAACTGGGCGCCGCGACTTTCCTTTCTCTCGAGCGCGGCCCGCGCAATCGCTTCCGAAATAGTCAGCAGATTTTTCAGGTCGAGCGCGGTGTGCCAGCCGGGATTGAAATCGCGATGGCCGATGACGCCCACCCGCCCGGCGCGTTCCCACAACCTCTTCAGCTGATCGAGCGCCTCCAGCATTTCGCCTTCGTGGCGGACAATCCCGACGTTGTGTTGCATCAGCTCCTGGAGATCGCGCTGGACCGAATACGGGTTCTCGCCCGCGCTGTTCTCGAAAGGCTTCAGCACTTCCTGGGCGTAGCCGTCGATCTGCCGCTCGTCGACGGTCCCATGTCCATTTTCTTTCGCGAATTTTGCCGCGTATTCGCCCGCTCGTTTTCCGAACACGACGAGATCCGACAACGAATTTCCGCCGAGCCGGTTCGCGCCGTTGATGCCGGCCGCGCATTCGCCCGCGGCGAACAATCCGGGAACATCGGACATCTGGGTGTCGGCATCCACGTGAACGCCGCCCATGATGTAATGCGTCGTGGGGCCGACTTCCATCGGCGCCTGAGTAATGTCGATGTCGCCGAGCGCTTTGAACTGGTGATACATGCTCGGCAGCTTCCGCTTGATGTGCTCCTCCGAGTTCGAAAGCTTTTTCTTGATCCAGGCGATATCGAGATAGACGCCGCCGTGCGGGCTCCCCCGCCCTTCCTTGATCTCGCGCACGATGCACCGCGCCACGTGATCGCGCGTCAATAACTCCGGCGGCCGGCGCGCGTTTTTGTCGCCCTGGGTGTAACGCCAGCCTTCTTCTTCGTTGTCCGCGGTCTGCGCTTTGTAGTTGTCCGGGATGAAGTCGAACATGAAACGCTTGCCGTCCTTGTTCGTGAGGATGCCGCCTTCGCCGCGGACGCCTTCGGTGACAAGCATGCCACGGACGCTCGGCGGCCAGACCATCCCGGTGGGATGAAACTGGATGTATTCCATGTCGATCAAAGCGGCGCCCGCGTGGTAGGCGAGCGAGTGCCCGTCGCCCGTGCAATCCCAGCTGTTACTTGTGATTTTGTAAGCCTTGCCGATCCCGCCCGTCGCGAGCACCACCGCTTTCGCGCGAAAGATCTTGAATCGACCGCGCTCACGATCGTAGCCGAACGCGCCGATCACGCGGTCGCCGTCCTTGAGCAATGCCACGACGCAGATCTCCATGTGAACGTCGATCCCCTGGTGAACGCCGTGATCCTGCAAGGTGCGGATCATTTCCAAACCTGTGCGGTCGCCGACGTGCGCCAGCCGGGGATATTTGTGTCCGCCGAAATTGCGCTGGAGAATCCGGCCGTCTTTCGTCCGGTCGAAAACCGCGCCCCAGGCCTCCAGCTCGCGCACCCGATCGGGCGCTTCCTTTGCGTGGAGTTCCGCCATTCGCCAATTGTTGACGTATTGCCCGCCCCGCATCGTATCGGCAAAGTGAACTTTCCAGCTGTCGCGGTCGTCGACATTCGCGAGCGCCGCCGCAATCCCCCCTTCGGCCATCACCGTGTGCGCCTTGCCGAGC
>JBAPMH010000044.1:0-8027 GCA_049278515.1 Chthoniobacterales bacterium | reverse complement strand
CCATCGACCCGCTGCTCGGCCCTTTGCAAAACAACGGCGGGCCGACTTTCACCCACGCACTGCTCCTGGGAAGTCCGGCCATCGACAAAGGGGAATCCAGCAGTTCGACGACCGATCAACGGGGCTTCGGACGCCGGAAGGACATTTCGGCACTCGCCAATGCACCGGGTGGCGACGGCGCGGACATCGGCGCCGTTGAATCCGCCTTCGCAAAGCTGGCCAATATTTCCACCCGCCTGCGGGTCCAGACGGGCGATAACGCGATGATTGGCGGATTCATCATCACAGGAACACAACAGAAGACGGTGCTCGTCCGTGGGATTGGGGCGTCGTTGCCGTTGTCCGGCGCACTGGTCGATCCGTTCATCGAAGTTTACGGCTCTGCTGGGGAGTTCCTGGCTACGAACGACAATTGGCGCGACGCCACAACCAGAACCGAAATTGAAAATAGCGGACTCGCCCCAACTAACGATTTGGAGCCGGCTCTTTGGGGAGTAATCAATCCTGGCGCTTACACGGTGATTGTTCGGGGCAAGAACAATACTACCGGCATAGGCTTGTTCGAAGTCTACGACCTGGATCAAACGGTTGAATCCAATCTGGGCAATATCTCGACCCGCGGTTTGGTCGGAACCGGTGACGACGTGATGATCGGCGGAACGATCATTGACGGAAGCGTTCCCGCGAGGGTCCTTTTTCGCGCGATTGGGCCCAGCCTGACGAGTTTCGGCGTGTCGAATGCGTTAGGAGATCCGGTCCTGGAACTTCATGACGGCAACGGCGCGCTCATCGCCTCCAATTACGATTGGCGTGACACTCAGGAAGCTGAGATCGGCGCGACTGGCCTGGCGCCGTCGGACAATCTGGAGTCAGCGATTGTGCGGGACCTTGCCCCCGGTAATTACACCGCCATCGTCCGCGGTTTGAACAACACGACCGGCGTGGCTCTGATTGAAGCTTACAATTTGAATTAGCGCCCACCGGATGCCCCCAATTGATCTATGAGATTCTCGCCTGAGCGGCTCCTCGCCTCTCTTGTCTCAACTGCAATCTTTGCGCTGACGTCGGTCTCTGCCCAGGGAGCTGTCCTATTCGTCAGCAGTACGCAAGACGCCGGTGCCGGTTCCCTCCGCGCGAGCGTGGCGGCGGCCGGCGCGGGTGATACCATCGAATTCAACATCCCCACGAGCGATCCCGGCTACAACAACTCCACCGGCGTTTTCACCATTACTCTCACGAGTGGTGAAATCGTGATCGCGAAAGACCTGACCATCGCGGCGCCATCTGCGGCGAATATTGCCGTCAGCGGCAATCAGGCGACCCGGATCTTTGACATTACCGCAGGTGTTGTGGCCATTTCCGACCTCTCGCTAATCAATGGCAAAGCCGAGGGAGCCGCTGGAATTAACCAAAGGGAGCCTGGCATGCCTGGAATCGGAGGCGCGGTTTTGAATCAGGGAACGCTGACCATGACACGCTGTACCTTCAAGGGTAACACCGCTCGCGGCGGCATGGGTAGCTCGATTCTGTCCGGGTCCGGAAAGGGCGGAGATGGCCTCGGCGGCGCCATCGCCAACCAGAATTCGCTTTCCCTGGTGGCCTGTACGCTGGAGTCCAACACTGCAATGGGCGGCCTGGGTGGGGCGGTCGAACACTTTCCTTGCTATTGCTGGGATAGCTCGATGGGTGGGATGGGCGCTGGAGGTGCGATTCACAATGCGGCGAACGCCATTCTTTCATTGAGCAACTGCACCATTACGGCAAACAGTGCCACTGGCCGCGACGCCCGAGTTCTTCCCGACTCTTCTTTTGCCGTTTACGGTGCTGCCGCCCAGGGAGGCGGCATCGCGAATTTTGGTAACCTGACGATTGTGCATTGCACCATTAGCAACAATGTCGCCTTTGGCGGCGCTTCTTCCCCGGGCTATTCCGGGCCACTCGACGGGGCAGCGAGTTCCGGGGGCGGCCTCTATTCCGCGCCTGACTCCGTCTCCGTTATCCGCGATACCATTCTAGCTCCGAACGGGACTGTCGGTGGGGCGCCGGGTGCCGCGCCCGCGGGTCCCGGAGCTGCCAACGGCCCTGATGTAAACGGCGCGGTTAGCAGCCAGGGACATAACCTGCTGGGCCGTTCGGATGGCTGCGCCGGTTTTACGTCGGATGATCAACAAGGCGGAACAACCGATGACACGAGGCTTGATCCGAAACTCGGCGCTCTGGGCAATTATGGCGGACCAACGGAAACCCTTCCGCTTTTGGCCGGCAGCCCCGCGATTGACAGCGGCGACTCGGCTGAGCCCGCGCGGGATCAACGCGGCTTTGTCCGCGCAGGTCCGCCGGATATCGGCGCTTTTGAATATCAGGGGACACAGCCTGTTGTCCTCGCGAATATCGCGACACGATTGCGCGTTCAGCCAGGGGATAACGCCATGATTGGCGGATTTATCATCACCGGGACACAGCCGAAGACTGTAATTATTCGCGGGATTGGACCCTCGCTGCCTCTGCCCGGTGCGCTCGCCGATCCGGTCATTTATTTGTACGATGCAACCGGCGCGCTGATCACCACCAATGACAATTGGAACGACGCCCCGAACCGGCAGCAAATTATCGACAGCGGGCTGGCGCCGACGAACGAGTTGGAGTCGGCACTATTGGAAACATTTAATCCCGGGGCCTACACGGTTGTCGTTCGAGGTGGGAGCGACGCTACCGGCATTGGCCTGTTCGAAGTCTACGACCTGGACCGGACCGTAAATTCCAAACTGGCCAATATCAGCACGCGCGGTCTCGTTCAGACCGCCAACAACGTCATGATCGGGGGTTTCATCGTGGTGGGGCCGGATTCGCAAAAGGTGATTGTGCGCGCGATGGGGCCGTCATTGCCCCTGTCGGGCGCGCTCGCCAATCCAAGGCTGGAACTGCACGATGGCAACGGCGCCCTCTTCGCCGCGAACGACGATTGGAGGAGCGATCAGGAAGCGGAGATCAATGCCACGGGACTCGCGCCGAGCAATAATCTGGAATCGGCCCTTGTCCGGACGCTTCCACCCGGCAGCTACACCGCGATTGTGAGTGGCGTGAATGACACGACGGGTGTGGCCCTGGTGGAAGTTTACGCGCTGAATTAGCTCATTCGCGCCGGCTCTTCTTGCCCGCGCGGCTCGCCGTCAGAAAGCAGTGACGTGTGACAAGTGACGAGTGACATGTTTTTCGGAGTTTACGCATTCCACTCGAGCGGCGACAAATAATCTCGTCACACGTCACTTGTCACATGTCACTTGTTTCGTCCTCCAGCTCGGCCAGGAAAAGACGCCTTCCCTCGAAGCGGACCACAGGCAAGGCGACCCATGCGCGACTGGCCACAGTCCTCGAAGCGATCCCCAACGTCGGCTCATCGATCGCCCGCGATCTGCGATCGATCGGGATCAAACAACCGCGGGACCTGATTGGCCGGGATCCACACTCCCTTTACCAGGCCCTGTGCGAACGAACTCGCACCCGGCAGGACCCCTGCGTGCTCGACACCTTCATCTCCGCCGTTCGCTTCATGGAAGGCGCACCCGCGCGTCCTTGGTGGTCCTACACCGCGGAGCGAAAAAGAAATTTCCCGCGATCTCACGAAGCCAGTGACATGTGACGAGTGATCCACCGCGGCGGATTCGTCCTCCGGCGAACGTGTGACATGTTGGGGAGGCAAGACTCCGGCACGCTGGCTTTCCTATTTTCAAGGCCACGGCTACGCAACGTTTCATCGCACCCCCAATTTCCATCGATTAGGATTGGGTCCTCAGATTTCCCTCCCGCAGTGCTTCGCACAGCGATGCAGGGCCGACTTCCGCATTCCGACTTGAATCCAAAACTCTCCCTCGCCGCATCGTATAGGTATGCTTCACGACTTCAGGTTTGCATTTCGACAGCTCGTGAAGGCACGGGCGTTCACGGCGGCAGCGGTCATTGTCCTCGCGCTCGGGATCGGCGCGAATACCGCCATCTTCAGCCTCATGAACACGCTTCTCTTCGCGCCGCCCCACTACGCGAACGCGAACGAAGTCGTGCAGGTCTTTTCCCAGGACAAAAAGAACCCGAAAACCTTTCGCGGTTTTTCCTACCCGACCTACCTCGACATTCGCGAACAGAACACCGTCTTCTCCGGAGTCATGGCGCACAACCTTGCCATGGTCGGCCTGGGCGACAAAGGCAACACTCGCCGCGCCTTCACCGATGTGGTGAGCGCCAATTATTTCTCGGTCATGGAAGTAATGCCCAGCCAGGGCCGCGCCTTCCGCGCCGAAGAGGAAACACCCGGACGAAACGCGGCGGTTGCGATCGTGAGCCACAACTATTGGAAACGGGAAGGCCTCAATCCCGCGATGCTCGGTTCCACCATCATGATCGATAGCCGCCCGTTCACCGTTATCGGGATCATGCCGGAAGGATTCACCGGCACCGCCCAGATCTTCGCGCCGGAAATCTGGCTGCCGCTCGGGGTTTACGATCAGGTCGCGAACGATTTCGAAACCGGCAACAAAGGGAAGCTCGACGATCGCAGTGGCCGGCAGCTCATGCTCGTCGGGCGGCTGAAGCCCGGGATGACTGCCACCGCGGCGACGCCGGCCTTGAAGGCGCTGTCCGCGAACCTTGAACTGGCTTATCCCGTCGAGCAGAAAGACCAGACGTTCATGGTGGAAGCGCTCTCCCGTTTTTCCCTGAGCATGAGTCCCAGCAGGAACAACAACATCAAACGCCTGGCGCCGCTGCTCTTCGGGATGTCGGGCATCGTGCTCCTCGTCGCCTGCCTGAACCTGGCTAACATGCTGCTCGCGCGCGGCTCCGCGCGGCGAAAGGAAATCGCCATCCGCCTCGCATTGGGCGGCAGCCGCTGGCGGATCGTGCGGCAATTACTCACCGAAGGATTCGTCCTCGCGCTCGCCGGCGGAATCTGCGGATTGCTCCTCGGTCTTTGGTCGTCCGATCTGCTCGTCGCCTCGTTAGGCAAAATGCTGCCGATCGATATCGTGTGGCAGGGCGGCCTCAGCATGCCCGTGCTCGCGGCGACCTTCGCCTTTTGTCTGCTCGGAACGTTTGCCTTCGCGCTCGGACCCGCGTTGAAGCTGTCGAAGTCCGCCGTCATCGGCGACTTGAAGGAACACGCCGGCGAAGACACCCACGTCCGGCGCTGGAAGTTTTTGCCGCGCAATCCGCTGGTGGTGGTGCAGATCGCGTTCTCGCTCGCGTTGCTCACCGCGGCCGCGCTCTTCATTCGCGGCGCAAGCAAGGCGGCCGCGGTCGATACCGGTTTGCAAACGACTTCGAATTACCTGTTGGAAACAGACGCGAGCCTCGCGAACTACGATCAGCCGCGCTCCCGGGATTTGTATCGGACGCTCGAGGAGCGTCTCGCCTCCTTGCCCGGCGTGGAAAGCGCCAGCATTTCCTCCACGGTGCCGTTCGGAATGATGGAGCTCAGCAAAACCGTGCGACGCGGCGGGACGAATCCGGCCCCCGACGCGAAACCCGCTACCGCCGCGGAAGGACTCGCGTTCGAAGCGAACTCGAACAACATCGGCGCCGATTACTTCAAGACCGTCGGCGTGCGATTACTGCGAGGCCGCACCTTCAGCATGGCGGAAGCGATGCATCAAACCTCGCCAGCAGTGGCAATCGTTGACGAAGTGCTGGCCAAAAAGCTGTGGCCCGATGGCGATGCGCTTGGCCAGCGAATTCAATTTGCGGAAAAGGATCCGGCGCCGGCCAAGGGCGGCGAGAACACGAACGCGCAGATCGAAGTGATCGGCATTGCGCCTTATACGCGCGGCGACTTGTTCGAGAAAGAAGCCAGCGGCACGCTCTATCTGCCTTTTGCCGGCGGTTTCCAGAGCAACGTTTTCTTTCATGTCAGGTTCGCGCCCGGCGCCGGTCGTGATGTCGCCACGACGGCGGATCTTATTCGCCGGACTGTGCGCGAAGTGGATGGCGCCGTTCCCATCCTCAGCTTGAAAACCTTCGCCCAACATCTGGATGGCAGTCTCGAGCTCTGGATCGTGCGCGCCGGAGCGGCGTTGTTCAGCGTCTTCGGCGGCCTCGCCTTATTTCTTGCGACAGTCGGCGTGTATGGCGTGAAAGCCTACTCCGTCGCACGGCGCACCCGGGAAATTGGCATCCGCATGGCTTTGGGCGCACAGCGCGCGACCGTGCAATGGATGATCCTGCGCGAAGGCACCGTGATGCTCGCCGGTGGCGTCGTCCTCGGCCTCCTCCTCGCCGCAGGGACTGGCAAGCTCATTGCCGGAATGCTCTACGACGTCGGCGCGCTCGATCCGCTTGCGTTCACAATCGCACCCTTAGTTTTGGCGGCCGCCGCGCTCCTCGCCACCTGGCTGCCGGCAAGACGCGCCACCCGGATCAGCCCCATGGCCGCGCTCCGGACGGATTAACCGGTCATCCTGGCAAGGTCTGGGCGCACGGTGGGCAGCCTTGAACGTTGGGTTTGCGCGAGGATGTCGCAATACGGCAATAGATTTCTTCGGAATGGAGGGTCGAGCGCCTGCGAGACCGTCAGGCTCTGGCGTCGCGGGAGCTCCGCCCTCCTCCGAATTGATATTGACGGGCAAGAGCCGTTCTGCCGGAATCGCCGCCATGAGCACACGAATCTTGGCAATGGCGATAGCACTCTCGTTTGGGGCGGCCACAGCCTGTTTTGCGGCGAACGCGCATTTTGGAACCTGGAAGGCCAATGCGGCGAAATCGAAATTCGCCCCGGGCATGGGCAAGACCAGCACGGTCAAGTATGCGCAAAAGAAGGAATGGCTGGAGTTGACCGTAGATGGCGTCGGCGACGACGGGAAAGCGACCCACGGTGTCTGGATGGGAAAGACCGACGGCAAAGCCTACCCGGTAAAGGGGAATCTCGCGTGGGACATGATGGCCTACAAAATCGTGGATGAGTGGACCTACGATATTACCGGGATGAAGGGCGGAAAAGTGTCGTGGCGTGGCAAAAGCGCGGTGGCGAAAGACGGCAAGACTCGCACGTTGAACATGAGCGGGACCGGCGCCGACGGGAAGAAGTTCAAAGCCACGATCGTTTACGACAAAGCGTAGGGCTACAGCCTTCAGAAATTTCTCGTTTTTCGGTGCTTCTGTTCGGTTGCACGCGAGCGGGTCGCGCGCACTTTGAGCCATGCAAAGGATTACCCCAATGTTGTGGTTCGACGGGCAGGCGGAGGAGGCGGCCAACTTCTACGTCTCGGTTTTCAAGAATTCGAAGATCAAAACGATCACCCATTACGGCGACGAGCCGCCGGGAAGAAAAGGGCAGGTGATGACGGTGGATTTCGTGCTCGATGGGCAGGATTTCACCGCGCTGAATGGCGGCCCGCAATTCAAGTTCAACGAGGCGATCTCGCTTGTGATCAACTGCGATACGCAGGAAGAGATCGATTATTACTGGGAGAAATTGACCGCGGACGGTGGCGAAGAGGTGCAATGCGGCTGGCTGGCCGATAAATACGGGCTCTCCTGGCAGGTAACGCCCGCGAAGTTTTTCACGGAATGGGACAAGGACCCGGCCGGATTGCAGCAGGTGATGCATGAAGTAATGCAAATGGTGAAGCTGGATCTGGCGCGGATGCAGAAAGCGTTTGAGGGGAAATAGAAACCGCGGATTACGCGGATGACGCGGATTGGATGGGAATACTAAGCGCCGGAGGCGCGCCGGAATAAAGCCCGGAGTGGCCGTTGGCGGAACTCCGGGTAGCGCGATACCCGGGCGGGGAATAAACCGCGGATTACGCGGATGGCACGGATGGGATTGTGATTCAGCACCGGAGGTGCGGTGGAATAAAGCCCGGAGTGAAGCGTTAGCGAAACTCCGGGTAGCGATATCGAAGAATTCGAAGCCCGGAAGGGGCGGCGGAACGTCGTATATTCGATCGAGCGCCGTTGCGTAACCCAGCCTCCGTCGCCCCGCGCGGGGCTTCGGATTGTAACGCGTAAATCCCGGAGCTCGCTTCGCTCTCTCCGGG
>JBAPMH010000043.1:0-1607 GCA_049278515.1 Chthoniobacterales bacterium | reverse complement strand
CGAACCGAGATGCGGAACCGCGTGGTGGAGGCAGCCGGCATGTCCATCGCCGGAGTCGAGCTCTACGACGTTCCGGTGTGCGAGGTCCTGCCGGCCTGAGCTCGGAGATCTTTCTCGAGACAGACCGGCTGTTGTTGCGGCGATTCACAACGGACGACGTGGAGAACCTCGTCGAGCTCGATGGCGATCCTGAGGTGATGCGTTTCATCAACGGCGGCCGGCCAACTCCGCGCGAAGAGATCGAGACCGACGTCCTACCGGCGTTCCTCGGCTACTACGAACGGTTTGCCGGTTACGGCTTCTGGGCCGCGATCGAGAAGTCGACCGGCCAATTCGTCGGTTGGTTCCACTTCCGGCCGGCGAAGGACGCCCCTCCCGGCGAGGTAGAGCTCGGCTATCGGTTTCGCAAGGCCGCCTGGGGAAAGGGCTATGCGGCCGAGGGCTCGCGTGCGCTGATCGAGAAGGGCTTCACCGACTTCGGCGTCCAACGTGTCGTCGCGAGCACGATGGTCGTGAACGCCGCATCGCGCCGCGTGATGGAGAAGGCCGGCTTGAAGTTCGTCCGGATCTTCCATCAGGACTGGCCCGACAAGATCGAGGGCGACGAGGAAGGCGACGTCGAGTACGCGCTGCTGCGATCCGAGTGGGAACGCCGTGCTGACTAGATGGTGTCCCAGGCCACTTCTGCGTAGGCAGCGGCGATCATCTCGAACCGCTCTTCGTGCAGCGAAACCATGATGTCGTCGACCTCGGTCACGATCGCGACACCGCGCGCGTTCGAGAGGAACGCTCCCTCGAAGGACGCAATGTCCCGAAGTCGGACCGTCGCGCGCCGCCACTGCACGCCTCGCTCCAGTAGCTCTCGCTCGAGGAGCTGCATGGTGATTCCGCGCAGGTGCGGCGCGTCGGGCCACACGACACCGGAATCGTCGAAGAAACCGATGTTTGCGATCGCGCTTTCGGACACGACTCCCTCGTCTCCGGTCAGCAACGCGTCGTCGAAGCCGTTGCGACGCGCAAGTCGCGAGTAGTGGCTCTGACCTGTCGCAAGGTGCTTCAGGTGTGCGTCGGGTCGCTGGTAGCGCACGGACTGCAGCCTCTGCGGCGTGGACACCTCACCAGGCGGCTTGACGGTGACCATGATCGCCGGCTCCTCATCGGATTCGAACATGTAGACGCGCACCGATGCGTCGTCAAGACCGCCGAGTGCGTGTCGAATGAGGGCAACGACGCGTTCGCGGTCGAGACCGGAATCGAACAGCTCCACGTTCGCCGCCCCCAGCCTGTCTAGATGAAAGGCCAGGCCCCGTGTGCGGCCGGCGCGGACCTGCATCGCAGTGAAGTGACCATAGGCAGACGCCGTCGACCACAGCTGCTCGGCGTCGGCTTCACGTCCGTCGATCTCGATGCGCACTCCGTCTCAGGTCTGCTCGTAGGGTGCGCCCGTCATGTACTTGAAGCCGCTGTCGACCGCGAGCGTGACGATGACCGACTCGGGGCCGAGCTCTTCGGCCAAGCGTCGAGCGCCGACCACGTTCGCCCCACTCGAAACCCCCGCGAAGATCCCCTCTTCCCGGGCGAGACGTCCCGTCATCTCGATCGCCTCC
>JBAPMH010000042.1:0-4181 GCA_049278515.1 Chthoniobacterales bacterium | reverse complement strand
CCGATGTAGCGGCGGGTGTCTCACCCGCAAGAAAAAAAACGCATCGCCTGCGGGTGAGGACACCCGCCGCTACATCGCATAGGCGATGTCGCTAGCTATCTCCTCCGCTGCTCATCGAGGTATCCGGCGCCAAGCGCAACGCCGGCTACGATCAGCGCGGCGGCCGTCGCAAAGGGGACCGGATCGAATGGCGCCGGCGGCAGCGAGACCACCCCCGTCTCATCCGTGCGGGCAGGCTGGCGGACGTAACGCCCGTGTCGCGGGGCGCGAAATCTTTCCGCGAAGCGTTCCATCCGGGCCGGCAATTCCGCATCGCAACGCGGGATGCCATGTCCGCACGCCGCGACGTTCGGCCGCAGCTTCGCCAGTTCCCTGACCGAGAGACGGGTCGCGTCCCAATCCGTGTTGAATGGAGTTCCCGCGCGGGAAAGAGTCCGCTTTGCGGTCACCAGCCCGCTCCATGAGTCCATGTTCATCGTGGCGAAGGCGTCTCCGGCCAGGAGAACCCTGTCGGAAGGCCGGAAAAACGAAACGTGGCCGGGGGAATGGCCCGGAGTCGCCAACCATTCCCAGCCGTCAAGGCCAGGCACACTGTTCGGCTGCAACTCGCGCATCCGGTCACCAAAGTGTCGCGCCCCCGAAGGGACGAAGCGCGAGAGAAAAGCGATCGCGCCGCCAACGGTCGGGTCCGGCGGCGGGTAATCCGATTTCCCGGTGAGATACGGCACTTCGAGGCGATGCGCGTAGATCGGCACATCCCAGCGCTCCGCGAGGGACAAGGCAGAACCGGCATGGTCGAAATGGCCATGCGTGAGAACGATCGCTTCCGGTCGGGCGCCGGCCCCAAACCTTGCCTCGGCTGCCTCGAGAATTTGATTTGTTCGGCCGGGAAGACCGGCGTCGATCAAAGTCCACGCCCCGCCGGGCCGGCCGACAAAATAAACATTTACGAAACTGACAGGAAGCCAGCCGACATCTGGTGCTATGCGAGTGATCGTGGTCATGGTGGGGAGGGTTACATCGTTAAATCGTAGAATCGTGACATCGAGGCCTTATCTGCGCGATACGATTCACGAATCGCGCTTCATGGTATCGTCAGCGTTTGTCCCGGCTTCAGTTTCCCTGGGTCGTCCACCATACTTTTGTTCGCGTCGCGGATTTTCTTCCAATGACCCGAGGACTTGTAGAATTTTCGCGAAATGGAGGCCAGCGTGTCGCCCTCGCGGATGACGTAGGTCCGGGGCGTCTTAGCGGATTTCTTGTTCGTGCCCGCTGTCTTCGTGTCCGGAGGGACTTTGTCACTGGGAGGGACGCGAGAGCGCTGCTCGTCGATTTCCTTGTGCAAGGCAAGATTCTCATTTTTCAGGCGAGCCGCTTCCGCCCGGCTCACGACCGAATCGCCGGATAAACTCGTCCCGAGCTCGATCTCGTCCTTTTTCATGAAGTTTTTGACTTCGGTGGCGTGCGGACCGCTGGGGGCGAGCGTCAGGTAGCGCTTGAAATGGTGGAGCGCATTCAGCGGATCGTGCATCTTATCGTCATAGAGGAGCGCCAGCCGGTAATGAATGTCTGCGGCGCGCGGTGAATCATCGAGCGCGCTTTCGTAAAGCGTAATCGCCCGAAGATAATTGCCGTCCGCGGTCTTGGCTTCCGCGTCTTTGACGATTTGGGCGCTCCGGGGGGTGATCATCCGGTCGCAACTTGCCCAGGTAAGAACAAGGCCGGAGAGGAGAGCAGTCCCGAAGTTCTTCAGGAAACGAATCACAGACATGAGATGTTTACTTGTCGCATGAACCGCAACGGTGTCACCACGCCTCATCGTTTTTCCTTACGCGCGATTCCTCGCGTTCGGCAATATTTTTTCCTAATCGCATGGGCGGCAACGGCAACGCTTCAGGCTGTCCAGATGCGGGTCGGGAATAATTATCCCCTAAGCTTTACCGATGTGGACCGGCACCAGCTCTCCACCGCGGATGGCCACGTCACGATTATTACCGTCGTCACGAGGAAGGACGAGGCGAAGGCGCAGGCGGTGGGGGATCACATTCCGCGGCAGTATTACGGCGATCCGAAATTCCGGCTGATCACGCTGGTAAATTTTCAGCAGAACATTTTTCCACCACTTCGGGGCATGGTCTCGGCCCTAATCCGGCACCGGCTGGATCAGGAGGCGAAGGAGTTGCAGAGCGTCTATACGGAGAGACACCTCAACCGAAATCCGAGAGACGACATTTACGTGGTGGCGGATTTTGACGGAAAAGCTGTTATGCAATTGGCGATTTCCCCGACTTCATCGGAATTCGCCGTTTTCGTCTTTGACGGACATGGGCGCCTGGTTCGGCGGTGGAACGATGTCCCGAGCGCGGAAATGCTGGCGCAGGCATTCCAGGAAGCGCGGTAGGAACCTGCCTCTATTCCTGCTCATGATCCTGATCGTGCTCATAATCTTTGAGGAGACATCGGCGCCAAAGTAAAGAGCAGGAGCAGGATCAAGATCAGGAGCAAGAAAACTGGCTAATACCTCGGCACCGCGGGATCTATCTCCACCGACCAGGCGTCGATTCCCCCTTCAAGATTGTATATATTTTCGAACCCGGCGTCCCTGGCCAGATGCGCGGCGTGCGCACTTCTGCCCCCGCTATGGCATTGAAAAATCAGCATCCCGCTTCGGGGAAGTTCCTTCAGGCGCTGCTGAAATTCGCTCAAAGGAATCAGCCTGGAACCAGCGATCTGCGCGATCTCGTATTCATCCGGCTCGCGCACGTCGATCAGGGTGAGCGCTTCACCCTTGTCCATCTTTCGCTTTAGCTCCCGAACGGACATCGAGAAAATCTCCTCCTCGGCAGCGAACCAGTCCTTTTCGGGAGGAGGCCCCTGGCAGAATGCCTCGTAATCAATTGGGGCCGAAATAGTCGGGTTATCGCCGCAGACGGGGCATTCCGGGTCGCGGCGCAACTTGAATTCGCGAAATCGCATTTGCAGGGCATCGAAGTGGAGCAGGCGACCGGCAAGCGTCTCCCCGACGCCTGCGATCAACTTGACCGCCTCGGTGGTCTGGATTAATCCGATGATTCCCGGCAGGACCCCAAGCACCCCTGCTTCCGCGCAACTCGGAGCAGCTCCCGGGGGCGGCGGTTCCGGAAAGAGACAGCGATAGCATGGCCCTCCCAGATGCGGCGCAAACACACTCGCCTGGCCTTCGAAGCGGAAGACCGAGCCATAGATATTTGGTTTCCGTGTGAAAACGCAAACGTCGTTGGAAAGGTAACGCGTCGGGAAATTGTCGGAGCCGTCGATGACCAGATCGTAGGACCGGACGATATCCATCGCGTTTTCGCTCGTGAACCGGCATTCATGCGAGACAATTTCGATTTCCGGATTCGCCTCCCGCAGTCGAGCGGATGCCGCCTCGGCCTTCTTTTCTCCGATGTCGCCCGTCCCGTAAAGAACCTGCCGTTGCAGATTCGACAGATCGACTCGATCGAAATCAACCAGTCCGATTTTGCCAATGCCGGCGGCGGCCAGATACAGGGCCGCGGGCGACCCCAGCCCCCCCGCGCCGAGACATAAAACCCGCGCCGCCCTGATGCGGCGCTGGCCCACGGCGCCGATTTCCGGGAGGAGAAGATGCCGGGAATAACGAGCGAGATCATTCGGGCTCAGCGAGGTCTGCGAGATTCTCCCGTCGTCGATGATGCTGTCGCTCATGGGTTCAACTTTGCACCAGTTGCCAGTCGATTCCCACGATTCGCTTGCCTTCGAACCGTTTGAGCGATTTTGGAAAAGCCAAAAACCGCGCGCCTGGTTTCTGCAGGAAACCGACTTCACCAAAATCGGTTCCGCTTTCGGTTCGGCGCACCGTCATGACGCGATTGTTCTTGAGGAGCGATTGGAGATGCCGGTCCGCCTTCGGTTTTTGCCAGAGCGTGTGGACCTCGGGCCGTCCGCATTTTTCAACCACGATGCGAAAACGCACTGTTTCGACGTTTAACAATTTCATTCCGGTTGAGCGCTTGAGTGGTGGAGTGGACTTGAGACGGAACCGCAGGTTCCTCTCAACTGCTCAACCTCTCAACCAAAGAAAGTCCGCCAGAGAACTACGGCAAGGAGGATCAGACTACCGTTGCTGCATTCCTGCTCTGGCGGGGTTCGTAAGTCCTCAGTCCATAGCCCCTGACGGA
>JBAPMH010000041.1:0-19626 GCA_049278515.1 Chthoniobacterales bacterium | reverse complement strand
GGGCAAGGACAACGCTACCGGCATAGGCTTGTTCGAAGTCTACGACCTGAGCCAGGTCGCTCCAGCCAGGCTGGCCAACATAAGTACTCGGGCATTTGTCGGTACGGGGGACAATATCGTGATCGCGGGCTTTATCCTGGGTGGCAACAGCGGCTATGAAAAAATTCTCGTGCGCGGCATCGGGCCGAGCTTGGCGAACTATGGTATAACTAACCCGCTGGCCGATCCGACGCTGGAGCTGCGTGACAGTAATGGGACACTCCTCCGGTCCAACAACAACTGGCAGGATAGTTTGGAGCCGCTGCCGCCGCCTGGACTGCGACCCACCAACAACTTGGAATCGGCCATAATGGCGACGCTACCGCCGGGCCCTTATACCGCGCTGCTCGCCGGAGTGAACAGTGGCACCGGTATTGGCCTCGTCGAAGTCTACGACCTCGGATCGCCCTAACACGGCGATCGCCGGGCAACGGGTCGTCCGGAATTATTCTGAGACTTCGCCCTTAGTTGGATCGAGTGCGGCAGCGGCCGGATCGCTCGATGAGTCTCTCGCCGTCACGACTGCGCCCATCGCCCGCGGAGCGGCCGATCCACCACTGCCGTTCACTCCATCGAAGGCTGATGCGTCATTTCGCAAGGCGCATCGGCAGAAACTCAAAGAGCATGGAGGCGTCGCTATCGGCGCACTTTAACATGATTAAACTGCCGCCAATCGTTCCGGTGCAATCATTGCGCCACTGGAAGCCGAAGATCGTGAAATGAACGTCGTTCCCTTCAACGACATATTGGCCGGAATCCATGTTCGATCCTCGATGGAACCATTTAGCGACCTCGTCTGGTTTCCCAGTGCTCGCGGTGGAGAGGACCGTGCCGTCTGAATAGAAGCGCAGGTAAATACTGACCTCTTTCGACGGCTCGTGATATCGGTAGATGCCGTCGTAACGGATATCCGCGGCGAAGGCGTTGACTGCGGACAGACAGACAAGCGCCACGCAGACACTTGCGATTTTGATGACAATGCTCATGGAACGGATGCGCGTACGAGAACGAGACCGAATTATTCGGCCCAGCCCGGCTGCTTTAAGGGACCCCTTGGGAAACATCATCATGAGGATACCGGTCTGTGTTCGCCAGGGCAATCCGAAACGTCCGGCAAGGAAATCAGATGGTGCGCGGCCAGCCCGGCGAGCTTCGCCGACCTGGTTAGATCATGGGGGTAGTTCGTTGGGCGTGGCACGAAGTCATGGCGATGCTTATAGAAATGCTGTTTGAGCGCAACGAACTCTTCCTCGGTCAAATGATACCGATAGAAATACTCTCCGGAGACAAAGTCCTGATACGAAATCCAACGGGGCATATCCTCGCGGGCGGCAGGATGCTGCGGGATGTGCTCATAAAAGCAGACCGACACGCAAGTGAATAGATCGTCTGTGGCGGTCTCGCCGCGCGGCGCCTCCATGCACCAGTCGGCGTAGCGGTAAATGCGGCTGATGAGCGACTCATCGCGAGGAAAGTCGTAAGCCCTGTTGAATGCGTCACGAATCTCGAACCAGAGCAGGTAGGGCGTATCGATCTCCGGCTCGGTGATCTTCTCGCCAAGCTCTGGCAAGAACTCATAAGCGGTTTCTCGCCAGGGCGGCATCACGATCCAACGAGAAACAGCTCAGCTACCGCTGGCGGGAGCGAGTGCGGGTTGGAATAGATGCGTTTTTTATAATCTTGCGCGTGCCAGCAGAACGGCCAGGGGTTCGCTGGAGCGAATTGATTAAATGTTCGGACCTGAGGTGAAGGTGCCACGGACGAGAGCGACTGTAACTGCAATCTGCCAGACAAGCCAGAGTGTGAGCCAAGCAAGAACGAAGAATGGAATGGTCTGGAAGATACGCTCCACGTACTCAACGCCTTCGCGAGCCGTAGCGAAAATTAGGGCAAGTCCGAGATGAGGCCGGCCGTAAGGGCGATGACGGCGGTCATGCGACGGCGCCGAACCCACGCAATAGCGACAACAGGGAGCAAGATCAAACCGACGGCTGAGATCAGTGTCGAGCACCAACCGTGGCCGCCACCTGCGATGACGAATGCCATACCGGCGATAATCACGCCATACACGAGCCCGATCAGCACTGCCGCGATGCTTGACATCTAACGAGAATAAGATGAGCGACGCCTGGCGAGGTGGCGCCTGGCCTCAGATTGAGGGTGGAATTTCATGGAAGTGCGGAGTCGAGTCGGCCAGCCGCTCGCTGCATCGCCTTGGTTAGATGCGTCGGCGTCGCAGCACCTTGATCTCTGAATCGAACAAACGCTGACATACCGGACAAATGCGAACTCTCACTGGTTTCGGATACTCACGAGAACGCTTCTGTGAATGCATCGAATCTAGCACGTTTGGATACTTCTCGACCAGCGCGAAACCCGCTTCGTCCCAATCTACAGTGCCTTGCGTGAAATCGTACTCGAACGCGGTGCGCGATACCAACGACACATGGTGCAGCATACAAACACCAGTCCGCTCCGACTCGCGGTGTAGATCGACGTGGGTGGGGAGGGAACTCGCTGGTGTAGTGCAAGACGTCAACCACCCGACCGTCGCAAGCGCTGCCAGACACGTGAGCGGGCTTAGCATCTAACGAGAATTAGGCCGAATTATTCGGCCTAATCTGCCGGCTTTGAGAGAGACCATGGGGAACATGGTCGCGATGATACCGGTCGGCGTTCGCCGGGGCAATCCAAACCAATGGCGCGGAAGGTTGGAGATCCTGAGCGGCGATGGTCCTGATTGTCGGGCGTTTGAAAGCGTTACGGCTGTGAAACGCCAATCCGGCGCCTGACCCAGACGCCCTACAACTATTTGTGGGTGGCGATGTGGACGCCGGTCCATTCTCCTTCGGCCGGCCGTTCGATCAGGTCCGCGCATCGCTCGACGTAGGTCTTGAGGAGCGGGTCATCGGCAGAGTATTGGAAACATTCCTCGAAGAGCGATTTGGCTTCCTTGAAATCGCCGGCCGAATACCTGGCCTGGGCTTTGTCGTAGGTTTCGAGATAGGCGGTTGTCTTTGGCTCGAGGGCCGCGCCTGCCTTGGCGACGACCGAATAGATCCGCAATGGCTTGGTTTTGCCTTTCATCGTTACCTTGTCGACGAACTGAAAGGTGAAAGCATCCCTGGCCAGATCGGCGGCGGCTTCGCCAATGAGCAGGTCGCGGCCATATTCCTTGGTCAGGCCTTCGAGGCGGGAGGTCACGTTGACGGCATCCCCGATGACGGTGGGCTCCATCTTCCGGGACGAGCCGATGTTGCCGAAAATGACCCAACCGAAATTAACGCCGCAGCCCATCTCAAAAGTCCGGAGCCCGCGACCACTCCAATCGGCATTGAGGCGGCGGAGGCTTTCTCTCATGAGCAGGGCAGCTTCGATGGCAAGACTAACATCCTGAGCCGGACCCTCGCTCTTGACGTGGCCCCAGACAGCCAGGATCGCGTCCCCAATGAATTTGTCGACCGAGCCGCGGCGGGAGAAGATGTCGTCCACCATGAGCGAGAGATATTCATTGAGTTGCATAACGAGCTGATGCGAATCCAGCTCTTCGGACATGGTGGTGAAGCCGCGCAGATCGGTCATGAGCAACGCCACGTCTTCGCGCTGACCGCCCAGCTTGCTGAGATAGGTCTCCGGGTTATCGAGCACCTCGCGGACGACCTCTTTCGACACATAGGCTTCGAGCGTCCGCCGGATGCGGAGTTTTTCGAGGGTCTCATTGGTGAAATCATAAATAAAGGAAACAAGGCCGGCGCCGAAAAACGCCAGCATCGGCGGGACCGCGAGAATAACTGTATCGGCCTTATTGTAGGCGAGGATAACCAGACCGATGTACCCAGCGATTAGGAAAACGAAGGCTGTAGCACGCAGCCATGTTTTCTTAACGAGAACGGTCAGGAGCCAGGCTCCTGCAACCGCCAGGGCGATTAGAAGGTTGCCGGTCCAGGCAGGCAGCTCGCGAATGAACTGGTGGTGCAGGAGCGCGTTGATCACGTTCAAGTGGACCTCTGGACCAGGCATGGCCCCGAATGGGGTCGCAGCCTCGTCGTGCATGATACTTCCAGAATCGCCGACCATCACAATCTTATCACGAATCCGCTCGCCGTTGTGGAAGTTCCGCTCCCAGTAAGCGAAGACCGTATACAGGGAAACGGGCGGAAAGGTCCCAGGCGGACCGGTGTAACGAAACAGGTGGGGTTGAAACGGCTCGCTGAGATTAGTGGGACCTAACTTTGTCGCGGCGCGCAGAGCCAGGGAGGACGCCGCCTTGGTGGTTGCATCAGGTTGAATACCACCCTGCAATTGTTCGAGCGTTGTTTGAAACTGGGCACGCCGAATCTTGCCATCAAAGTCTGGGAGAAGGGTATCATAGCCAATCGCTGGGTGTTCAGGGGAAGCATTGGACAGAATGGTGGTGGGAAGGGTCCAAGCTTTGAGATTCTGCCGTTGGGCGAGATCGCTGACCACGACGACCCTGTCAGAATATTTCTGAAGGACGCGTTGGAATGCGTCATCGCCCTTGTCCGGTTGCAGGAAGGCGATATCAAAAACGACAGCGCGGGCTCCTCCGGTGAGCAAGCGCTCGCAGAGGTGCGCGTACACTTCGCGGGACCAAATCCGCTCGGTCATCAACTCCAGCGCGCGATGATCCTCCGGTGGGACATCGCTGTAAAAGCCGAGCTCATCGCTCTGTAGCATCGAGTCAGTGTCCCTGGCGAGAAAGATCAACCGGCTATCGGGCTGGTTGAGCCGGCCTCCTCTGGCCAGCATGTCGCGAAACCCGTATTCCCAGCGCATCAAGATCAGCGGGCCCCAGCCGATGTTGTCGAGCCAGTGGAGACCCGCGACAAAAACCCAGGCGCCAAGGGCGATCAACGCGTGCAGCAAACGGCGGGATCGTAATATGCGCACCCCGTCGTTGATAGCAGACGCTCCCTCCGGAGGCGAGGCTTTTACCACACTAAAAGCTTGACTAAATGCCCGTGGCGGGATGCGATGATCGCATGTTTTCCCAAACCTGCCTGAAGGCCGACGCTGGCGGCCCGATCGTTCGCTCCCGCCTTCGGAAGCTGTCTCTTACTGGGATCACGAGCTTTCTCTGCGCGGCCAGCCTGGTCTCGGGAGCCGATCTTTCGCAGGCGGTCGTGCGCCAAAAGAAAAATGTCGTAACCGTGGCGCCGACCCTCAATGCCCAAGCAGAGCCGGCTGCGCAAGGCGCGATCATTTACGACCAGAACGTGGTCCGGACAGGGCCGGACTCTCTCGCCGAGCTCGAGTTTTCCGATCGCACATTATCGCGCATGACTGCGAATGCGATCTTCTCGTTCGACGCGAAGGCGCGGGCTTTGAACCACACTCAAGGCGCGGTCCTTTTCTCCAAGCCGACCAACTCAGGGCCGATCCAGTTCCGCTCGGGCGCAATCTCGGGCGCGATGACCGGCTCCACCGTTTTTCTCTCCACCATGACGATGCACGGAAATGGCAAACGAGGCCGGTCCAACGGGAAAGAAACCACCACGGTAATCGGTATGCTGGAGGGAAAAGTCCACGGAGCATCACGCTGGACCGACAGCGCTGGCCGCGAACAGACCACTTCTTTCAAGCTTGGGCCGGGCGAGATGCTCGTAGCGCGGTCCGACAGTGTTCCGCTTCGCGCCAGTTTTGATATTCCGCGATTCTTAAAGACATCGCCGCTCGTGAAGGGCTTCAAGTCGCCTTTGAACAATTTGGAGGCGCTCGACCGCGCGGTGGCCGCGTACCAGGCTGACGAGCGGGCGGGCTTCATCGAGAAGTCAAACGTAAGGGTGTCCACACAGCCAGTTAACATGGCCCTTGTCGGACAGGTGGTTCCTCCGGACGTGGCGGCCCAAATCCTGGGCTCGAACGCCAACGCCAGTTTTCCTTTTCCCGGCCCGGACGGCGTCATCCGGGCGCAACTGGTTTGGAATACGGCCGCCGATCTCGATCTTTACCTGACTCTCCCGACCGGGCAGGTTGTTTCTTTCGGCAATGTTTCGGTGACCTTCAACAACGGCCGGGCAGTCGCGATGCTGGATCGCGACAACAATGGCCGCACGATTAACTTTCCGCCGAACACCAGGGTGGAAAACATTGTCGTTAACGGCATTCCGCTCGCTGGCATCTACCGTTTCATGGTGAATAATTTCAACTCGACGAACGCCTCGGATTTTTTCACGCTCCGGGTTTTCTACAACGGCCGATTGCAACTCGTTACCGGCTCCCTCGCTCCCGGGCAGAATAGCGCGCCCGTTGTCGTTCAGGTTCCACGGCCCTAGCAGTCCCTGATATCGCCCGCCGCCGATGAGTTTCCTCTTCCTGCCCCTTCGATTAGTTCTCGCCCTTGCGGCCTTGCTCCTCCTTCCTGCTTTTTCATTGCTGTTCGCCCAGGACGTGCGCGTGGAAACACAGCAACAGGCCCGAGTACGTGCCGAAAGTACCCAGGAGGAAGAGACAACGGAGAAGGTCGCAGATTCCGAGCTCGGCGATATCAACTTGGTTTCACGCGCGCCCAGGCCGAAGATGTTTACCTTTTTCACCAGCCAAAGCCTGAACTACACGAGCAATGCTTTCCTCGTCCGTGACGGCGAACAGAGCGACCTCTTCTGGCAGGGCGGGGTAGGCGCTTGGTTCATTCCGTACGCCACCCGGAATTTCACGCCCAAGCTGAGGTTCGACCAGAACTGGTTTCGCTATCACGATTTTGGGGTGCTTGATTTCGATATGCAGAGTCTGCAATTGGATCTGAAATATGATCTTAATCGCGACGATACCTGGTTCGTAGACGGTTTCTATGCCGTTTCCCGCCTGTCCGCACCCCGTGGTTCGACCGGTGAGTTTTACAGAGACGGCTTTCTGAACCTCAGCATCACTCACCGGATTCAGCTTCAGAAGCCGCCGATCTTCCTCGAGGTGAGTGGCGGCGCCTATTCGAGACATGGCGACCCCTCTTCCTCCGATCGCGTCGCTGGCTATGTGGTTGCTTCCGCCATTTATAACATTCGCGACGACCTTCAATTGTCGGGGTTCATCCGCCCCGAAGGGCAGCACTACACCCACGACCCGTCCGGATCGCGCGAAGATTTCAATCTCACCGTGGGTGCCGGCTTGACCTGGAGCCCGAAGGAATATCTCGCGGTGAGCGCAGCGGCATCGTACGTCGGCAACTTCTCCAACGTGAGCCAGCGGAGATACGACGTGGTGACGCCGACCTTGTTTGTTGGCGCCCAGATCGCCTTTTAGCGCCGCCAAGCCCACGCACAATTCGGCCGTAAATTTCGCAACTCGCCCGGAGCACCGAAAGAGGGCGATGGAATAAAGCCTGGAGTGGAGCGAAGCGGAACTCCGGGTTTGATATTGCTGAAACGACGGAGCCCCTGAAAAGGGGCGGGGACCTGGCGCTGGGCGACTAATCCCTTGCTAAGGACAGGACGCACCCACAACGGAGAGCGTGTCGATCCGCCATCCCGGCGCCGCCGAGAACAGATCCGTCCCCATCCGCCAACGCAGCTTGATGGTTTGTCCGTTCACGTTCGGTCCCAGGTTCGCCACCGTCGTGATGTAGCCGCTCGAGTTCCCGCTCCACGCCATCCGTCCCGCCAGCGGGTTGCTCGCCGTGCCGTCAATCTCCCCGGTGTATCCCCCCGAGACAAAACTCCCTCCCACTGCCGGGTCGGTGATGTCGGTGAAGGCTCCCCCATTGATGTTGGGCGAGGACACTTCGAGCACTCCTCCATCCCAGAACACTCCGCTGCTCATCTCCGTGTTGAAGTTGTTGCGGAAGGTCAGCTGCGCCGAGGCCGAGCTCACGATGATGTTGCGCGAGACCAGATACTTGTCGGTGACCCCGTTCTGGTCGTCGACAAAGGCGTTGTTGGGCGCCGTGTCCGAGACGCTCGTCACCGTAATCCACTTCACCCCGTTATCGGGCGGTGCGCCTTGATTGGTCGCGGTCCATCCTGTCGGCAGTGCCGGCGCCGTCACGCTATCGAAGTTCTCCACGCAGGGCGGTGCCGGGGTGGGCGTGGCCGTGGGCGCAGGAGTTGGCGTCGAGGTCGGGGCAGGGGTCGGGGTCGATGTTCCGCCAGGAGTCGGCGTGGCCGTGGGCGCAGGAGTTGGCGTGGCCGTTCCTCCCGGAGTCGGGGTCGCTGTCGGACCGGGCGTCGGCCCAGGCGCCGCGTTGCGGTCATACAGTTCCACAATGCCAATCCCGGTCGTGTTGTTCAGTCCAGACAGCAGCGCCGTATACAAGTCCGGCGACAGCGTCGCGGCGATCGCCGCCTCTTTCGTGTTGCTCGGCGCCAATCCCGCCGCAGAGATTTCCGCCGCTTGCGCCGCGTTGTCCTGCCAATCGTTATCCGAGATCAGCAACGTTCCATTCTTGTCGCGCAGCTCCAGAGTTGGGTCAGCCAGAACTGGAGACACCCCAAAGGCGCTCAGGCTTGGCCCCAGGCCGCGGACGATAACTTTACCGTTCCCCCCGTTGTTCCCCAGTATGAAGCCGGCAATCACGATGTCGTTGCCCGCGCGCACAAAGGCGCGCGTGCTGAGGTTAGCCAGTTTCGAAGTCACCCCTTGGGTGATGTCGTAAACTTCGAACAGACCAACCCCGGTACCGTTGTTCTTGCCCCGGATAATCCCCGTGTAGGCTCCTGGCGCCAGGGTCGCGTCGATGGCTGATTCCAAGTCATCAGTCGGTGCAAGGCCCGTAGCCGTGATCGCCGCTTCCTGAGTGTCTCTCCAGTCATCGTTGGTCACCGTGGTGAAACCATTTGGACCGTGCAATTCCAGCACGGGATTAGCCAGCGGGTTCGGGATGCAGAAGTGGGTCAGCGACGGTCCGATTGCCCGCACGAGCACGTGCTTAGATGTGGTTCCCGTGACAATGAAGCCGCCGATGCCGGCACCGTCACCAGTCTCCACCAGCATCCTCGTCGACAAATTGACCGCCTGCGAAGGCATGCCGGGGTTCGGAGTCGGTGCCAGCGGAATCGTAGCTGTGCCGGTTGTCGCTGCCCTTGCCCCGCCGCAGGGCGTGAGTGTGGGTGCAGGGGTTGCTGTTGCGGTAGCTGTAGCCGTCGGCGTCGGAAGTGTCCCGCAACTGGCAGGAGCGATTACGATGTTATCGATCCGCGCACCCGCCGCACCCGGAGCGACCGCGCTGATGTCCGTGGCTGCGCGCCACTTCAATTGGATGTTCTGCCCATTAGCTGCCGCGGGCAGGTTGACTGTGGTTGTGATATAAGCTGGCGCGTCTGGCGTCCCGGCGGAGAGGCCGCTCCAGGCCAGGCGGCCCCCAATCGGATTGCCAAAGTCCGCAGAGATCGTGTGAGTGTAGCCGCCGGTGGCGAAGCTGCCGCCCGCGGCGAGGATGTCGGCAAACGCTTCGCCGTTGATGCTGATCTCGAGCACCATGCCGTCGAAGCCGGTCTGCATGTTGAAGAGGTTCTGGAATGTCAACATCCCGCCTCCCGCCGGAATTGGGATCGACGGTGTGATCAAGTGGGTGTTGCCTTTGTTAATCACATCCGGGGCAAACGCATCGTTCGGCGCGCTGGCGGGGCTGGTGGTGGAAGTTATCCATGGCACCTCCACTCCAGTAGCCGCGCTCATCCATTGGACCGGGAGGGCCGGGGCCGTTACGCTGTCGAAGTTCTCCGAGAAAATGGCGACGCACGGGGTGGGTGTTGGGTTAGGGGGTGGCGTTGGTGGTGCTGGCGTCGGTGTTGGTGATGTTGGCGTGGGCGTGGGTGTGGGCGTTGGTGGCGTGGGCGTAGGTGTTGGCGTCGCCGCTACGCATTGCCGCAACAAGACCGACACGTTGTTTGAGTCAGGGTTGGCAACCGCGAGATCTTGCTTGCCATCACTGTTGAAGTTACCCACCGCCACTTCGATGGGCATAGTTCCAACGGCGAAGTTTAGAGCGGCACTGAAACTGCCCGCCCCGTTGCCCAACAAGACTGACACGTTGTTCGCGTCCCTATTGGTAATGGAGAGATCCTGCGTGCCGTCGCCATTGAAATCCCCCACCGACACTGACCTAGGAAAAGCTCCAGCAGCGAAGTTGGCGGCAGTGCCGAAACTGCCCATCCCGTCGCCCAATAAGACTGACACGTTGTTTGAGCCAGTGTTGGTAACTACCAAATCTTGGTTGTCGTCGGCATTAAAATTACCCATTGCGATTGAGAGAGGATCAGTGCCAGCGGCAAAAGTGGTGGCGGCGCCAAAACCCCCTGCACCATTGCCCAGCCAGAGGGACACGATGTTTGGATTCCTATGCGCAATTGCCAGGTCCTGCCTGCCGTCGCCATTGAAATCGCCCACTGTTATTGAGATAGGATTAGTGTCAGTATTAAGGGTCGTCGGGGCACCGAAACCGCCGGTCCCATTGCCCAAAAAAATCGACACATTGTTAGACAATTGATTGGCCACCGCGAGGTCTTGCCTGGCATCGCCGTTGAAATCTCCCACCGCGACTGAGCGAGGCACGGCACCCACGCTGTAGTTACTGGCGGCTCCGAAACCGCCGGCACCATCGCCCAATAGGATTGAAACGTTGTTTGAGCCAGCGTTAGTGGTAACGAGGTCTTGCTTGCCGTCGCCGTTGAAATCCGCCACCGTCACAGACTGGGCACTATTGCCAACGCCAAAGTTGGCGGCTGCACCGAAGTCGCCCGTCCCGTCGCCCAACAAGATCGCTACGTTGGCCACGATTGAGATCGCGAGGTCCTGCTTGCCGTCGCGGTTAAAATCGCCTACGGCCACTGAGCGGGGTTGGGTTCCGGCAGCGAAGTTCGCTGCGTTCGCGAAGCTGACCGGATTGCATGTGGCGGGCGTCGTTACCGTCAAAGTGAATGTCGCCGTCGAAGTGCCGCCGCCGATATTGAAGCCTGTGACCGTTACCGTGTAGACCCCCGCCGGATGCGCGTCCGTCACGCGCACGGCCCCCGTCACTGGATTTGCTTCCAATCGGCCTTTGAAGTTGGTCGAAGTCGAGACATTGATGCTCGCCGTGTTCGTGGGCGCGGCATCGGGTATGACAGTCGTATTTCCGCTGAGCGGCACCGTCGTGTTTGGGTAGTCGCCTAATGTCGCGGGCGAACATTGCCGCAACAGGACCGACACGTTGTTTGAGTTAAAGTTGGCCACGGCGAGGTCTTGCTTGCCGTCGCCATTGAAATCGCCCACGCCCACTGAGGTGGGCATACTTCCAACGCCGAAGTTAGTAGCAGCACTGAAAGCGCCCGCACCGTTGCCCAACAAAATGGACACGTTATCCGAACCAGTGTTGGCAACTACTAAGTCTTGCTGGCCATCGCCGTTGAAATCCCCGACCCTCACTGATTCGGGAAAAGTTCCGGTGGCGAAGTTGACGGTTGTGCCAAAACTGCCGGCACCATCACCCAACAAAACCGACACGTCATTCGAATCGGTGTTGGCAACTGCCAGGTCTTGCTTGCCGTCACTGTTGAAATCGCCGAGTGCGATGAACTCAGGCGCATTGCCAGTGGGAAACGTAGTGGCCGCGCCAAAATCGCCTGCGCCAGTGCCCAGCAAGAGGGACACGATGTTTGGACCCCTATGCGCAATCGCGAGGTCCTGCCTGCCGTCACCATTGAAATCACCCACTGCTATTGAGTTAGGATTAGTGTCAGTATTAAGGGTCGCCGGGCCATTGAACTTGCCGGTCCCGTCGCCCAAGAAAAGCGACACATTGTTGGATAATTGGTTGGCCACGGCGAGGTCTTGCCTGCCATCGCCGTTGAAGTCTCCCAGAGCGACTGAGCGAGGGACAGAGCCAACGCCCAAATTAGTGGGGGCGCCGAAACCGCCTGCCCCATCACCTAACACGATTGACACGCTGTTTGCGCCGGGATTGGCAGTCGCGAGGTCTTGCTTGCCATCGCCGTTGAAATCCCCCACTGCGATTGACTCGGGAAGACCGCCAACCGCGAAGTTGGTAACTGGACCGAAACTACCCATGCCGTTGCCCAATAACACTCCTACGTTTACCGGGCTTAAGCTGGTCACAAGGTCTTGCTTGCCGTCGCCATTGAAATCGCCTATCGCCACCGCCCGAGGCGCATTCGGAGTGGCAACGTTGGCCGCCGCAGTGAACGCGACCGGATTGCAAGTAGCAGGCGTTGTGACCGACAAAGTAAATGTCGCCGTCGAGGTGCCGCCGCCGATGTTAAAGCCTGTTAGCGTCACCGTGTATATTCCGGCCGGATGCGCGTCCGTCACGCGCACGATCCCGGTGGCGGGATTGCCTTCCAGCCCGCCTTTGAAGTTGGTGGAGGTGGAGACATTGATGCTCGCCGTGTTGCTCGGCGCAGCGTCGGGGAGGACAGTCGTATTCGCGCTGAGCTGCACCGTTGTGTTCGGGTAGTTGCCCAGCGCCGCGTTCACAGTTCCGGGGATCGCCCAGAGAGCGGCCGTAGCGCCGCAAAGGAGAACTTTGAGAATGGTGCGCGGCCGACCCGCCACCCTGACTGGCGTAAGTGTTTTCACGATGTGGGGGATCTCGTAGAGCGGCTCTCCAGCCCCGAAATGCCTTCGGGGTCGAAACGTCGGGGGACGTGATCGGCGTGATTATTATGAGGACTGAGTATTCGTGTCGAGCTTTATTTTCCGGGGCGAACCGGCTTATCGAAGGCGTGCCAGGGGATTGGTCGATTCAACGTTTCAGAGAAATGCCCTGACCTAACAACCCATCGTCGCACTCGTAATCCTGCTTGTTGGTAGATCCCTCCGCCATCCGCGGGATCGTTTTTGTAGGGCGTTTCTGTGAAACGCCATCACAGTGGGGGCGTCTGACACAGACGCCATACAATCCGAGCAGGAGCTCGCCACGGCGAGTTCGTCCGAAGGCGAACACGAGGACGAGTATCAAGGGCTACGGGCAGGACGCGGCGGTGATCGAGAACGTATCGACTCGCCATCCGCTGAGTCCGACGGCCTGATCCGTGGCCAGGCGGAAACGCAACCGGATCGTTTGTCCATTCACGTTCGGTCCGAGATTCGCCACGCTGTCGATGTAGCCCCCGGAATTACCCGACCACGCGGCGCGTCCCGCTATCGGGCTGCCAAGACCATTGGCGATCGTGCTGTTGTAGCCTCCGCTAATGAAGCTGCCACCCGCGGCCAGGATGTCGGTGAAGGCGCCGCCGTTGATCGAAACTTCAAGGACGCCGCCGTCGAAAGTTTCCTGCAGGTTATAGTTGTTCCGGAAATGCAGCACTGCCGCGGGCGAACTGATGGCGATCCCGCGGCTATCGAGACGCTTGTCGGAGATATCCGGTGCATCTTTGACGACCGCATCGTTAGGCGGCGTATCCGGGGTGGTGGGGGAAGTCGCCCAGAGGGTAGTGGAGCCGGCGGCATTGCTCGCGGCCCAGCCGGCGGGCAATGCGGGAGCCGTAACGCCATCGAAATTTTCGACACAGGAGCCGGGAGCAGCCGTTGGGTTTGGCGTCGCCGTCGGTGTAGGGGCCGGCGTCGAGGTGGGAGTAGCGACTGGCGTAGGTGATGGTGTGGGAGTGGGCGGGCAGGGTGGTGGAGGCGCGCTGTTCGGAGTCTCCAGATCGTACACTTCCACTATGCCGATTCCTGTGCCGCCATTCTCTCCGGCAAGCAACGCGGTGTAAGCCCCGGGAGGCAGCGCCGCGGCGATGGCGGCTTCCTTCGCGTCCGAGGGCGCCAGCCCGGCGGCTGTCAGCTCCGCGGCTTGCGCCGGATTGTCCTGCCAATCGTTATTCGCCAGGAGGAGCACTCCGTTTGTGTCACGCAACTCCAGGCTGGGATTGGCGAGCAACGAAGATAACCCGAAAGCGCCCAGGCTCGGGCCCAAGCCGCGGACCACAATCCTTTGGTCCCCGCCGTTACTGCCCAGAGTGAAGCCGGCGATCAGGATATTGCCACCCGTGCCGACCGTGGCGCGCGTGGCGATATTCGCCAGCTTCGATGCGCTCGCGGGACTCAGATCATAAGCTTCGACGAGGGCCAGACCCGTGCTGTTGTTCTTACCCCTGACAATGGCGGTGTAACTTCCGGGAGGCAGGGTCACGTCAATCGCGGATTCCAGGTCGTTGGTCGGCGCGAGACCGGTGGCGGCAATCGCGGCCCCCTGAGTATCTCGCCAGTTGTCGTTCGGGACCGTAACGAAGTTACAAGGACCGTGCAGCTCCAGGAGAGTATCGGGCAGGGGATTGGTGATGCCGAAACGGATCAGGGATGGGCCGAGCGCCCGGACCAGCACATGTTTTGGTGCGGTCCCGGTGATAATAAACCCGCCGATACCGATGCCCTCTCCCGTTTGGACCAGCATCCTTGTGGAAAGGTTGACGGCCTGGGCGGGTGTTGGTGTGGCAACAGGCGTAGCCGTCGGCGTTGACGTCGGTATTGGGGTGGCTGTCGGCGTCGGCGTGGTCGGACTGGGCGTCGCAGTTGGTGTGGCGGTTGGAACAGGAGTAGGCGTAGGCGTCGCGGGAATGGGAGTGGGAGTGGCTGTCGGGGTTGGGGTCGGTGTCGGAGTGGGGGTGGGTGTCGGCGCATCGTCATTAATGATTGTTCCGGTGCCGTCAGCCGTGCCGATGGTCGCGTTGAAGGGGTTACTGAGGTGAACGGTAAATGTTTCGTTCGGCTCGACGGCGTTGTCGCCGTTGACGATTACCGTTATCTGCTTGGTCGTGTCCGCGGGCAAGAACGTCAGGGTCCCGGCGCTGAACTGATAATCGTTGTCAGCCAGGGTCGCTGTCCCATCCTGCGTCATGAAATCCACCGACGTATTCACCGGAGCTGCGCCGGTCTTGGTGACGGTAAAGACAAAGGAAGTTGTGGTCCCGGCGTTGCCCTCGTTATTCGTGACATTATCAATCGAGAAACTGGGAGGTCCCTGCCTTTCATCCGCGCCCACATCCGGTGGAGGAACCCGGGTTTCATTGTCGATATCGAGGGTCACGCCGACGTTTACGCCCATATCGACCATCGGAGAGCCCGCCGCGAGATGGAGATCCGTGGTCGAAGTGAAGAGCGGGTTAACGGCTTTGCTGGCGTTGTCGTTTGTGCCAGCCGCACTCAGCGTGCTGGTATACGACCTGAAGTTGGTTGCCGGCGTTGTCATGGTCGGATCGAAGTTTGCCGCCGTGAATTCACCGGTCCCGGCCGTCGTCCCGACCTGGGCCATTCGGCTGTTTGGATCCGGACCCTCGAAGTAGTCGTTGTTATTCAGGGTCAGGTTCATCGCGCTTGTGCCGCCGCTGGGGAGGAAGATGGCGACATGGCGCGTGCCGGGACTGGTCGGGTTACCGGCCGTCATTTGATTGGAAAAGATGTTGTTTACCACCTGCACGCCAGTTTGCCCTACGCTGACGATGGCAAATGCCATGGTGAGGTCGCTGCCCACCGTGCCCGGGAGCTGGCCGAAAAGGTTAACCGAGTTATGAAAAATCTTGTGGCCGGTTCCAGCCGCCACCCGGATGCCCATCGCGCCAAAAGTCGTGCTAAATGCGCCGGTCCCACTGGTCTGGTCGTTTCGCACATCGGCGACAAAATTATTCTGCACCGTGTGGTTGTTGCCTCCATCCAGGTTAATCCCGTAGGCGCCGAAGCTCGAACCGTTGTTGTTCCGAACCCGCAGCACCATGTTCGCTTCAAAAAGAGCGCCGGTGATATTTGGGTTGATCGAGCCGCACTCGAGGCCGCGAACGCCGGTCGGCAGGAAGCTCTCCACAAAGACCGTGTTTGCTCGGACAACCGCATTGGTTGACCCCTGCACGGTGACTCCCATGGAATAGACCTGGTCAGGCGCGCCCTCCGTCGCGCTCCCGATCGAGTTGCCGGAAATAACGAGACCTGGGAAGACACTCTGGGCCGAGCCCTGCACCGCGATGGCACGAGCCACACTATTGATCACGTTGTTTTGAATCTGCAGGTTGGTAGCGGTCGTGCCTGCGCCGGCTACTGAAGTCACGGAATTAATCGGATCGGGCGGTTGGGTGTTGGTGCTGGATCCGGCACCGCCTGCTGCCAAAATTCCGTAGGTCGTATTTTCAGAGCCGGCAAGGGAGTTCGCTGCTTCGACGTTTTTCCCTCTCGCGTTGCCCTGGATGATAAGGTTCTTAAACACGACGTTGTTCGCGCTAGGCACAGCGGTTTGATCGAGCGCAATCCGAATGACGGAGCTAAAGCTGGTGGTATCGACCGCGGCGTTCACGATCCTCAGGTTCCGATTGACGCCGGCTGTATCTGGATTATCGCCGTCGATGGTGACGTTATCGGCCCCGTTGAGTTGAATGACGCCGATGCCGGTGGGCGGAGCGCCGCTAATGGCTGCGTCGTCCCCTCTTGGGCGAATCAGGATCGACGTGTACGAGGCGGAGCCCGCTCCGCTGCTATTTAGGTTAGCTGGCACTGCCCCTTCATTGGTGCTGTTCGGGATATCGATCGTAATATTTCCCTGATGCGTGCCGGAGTTTATGGCTTGGAAAGCTTGCCCCAGGGTCACATACGGAGTGGGTCCCAGGACGCCGGAGGTCGCGGTGACCGAAACCTGGGCGAAGCTGGCCGTGGCCGATAACGTCAGCCCGGCCAGGACGAGCAAAACCTTCTTCAGGCAAGGGTGGGTGAGCAGGGGATTGCGGAGACTGACGGGAGTTTTGGTTTTCACGGGCAGCGGCGACCTCTCATTCCTTGGCGAAAAGACTTTGGAGTCGTTCCGGCCTCCGGGCAATTGAGTAAAACTCCATTTTGAACCGGAACGCGCCCTTCCAGCCCCAAATGCTTTCGGGGTTGAAACGTCGGGTCACGTTTTCGGCGTAATTATTACCGGGAACCGGATAACCCTGTCGAGCTTTATTTTGCACAGCGGCTACGGTTTCCAGCTTCGATCTCATTTGCAATTCCCATGGCGGGAACGGCCTGGCGTCGCTACTTCAATGGCCCCTCGATCTCGAACTTGAGCCGGCCCGGCCCTTCGAGGTAAGCGCATCTAATTCCCCACGGCTTGTTCTCCGGCGGCTCGAGTGAAACCGCACCGCGTCCCACGACAGCCTGGAAATCCCGGTCGCAATCGTCGCTTTCGAAACCAATGGTGGCCGGACTATCGGCCTCGGCCGAATCCAGGATGAGCGTGAAACCATCGAAGGCGAGGGTCGCCATTCTTTCGTTCTGGAAGTCTGCTTTTGTTTCCCAAACACGCTCGAGCCAGGCGAGGGCGCCTTTTAGATCGCGCACCGCGACATGAATGTGGTTGAGGCGCACGAGCTTGGCGTCAGTCGCTGTCCACCTTAGGGACTAAAGAAAAGTCGAGTCCGCTCATCCGAAAGTTTGAGCTCATAATTGCTCTGTCGTTCGGCGACGGTGAGATACGTGGGCATCACGTAGGGGTCCTCCGGGTAGCGTTCTGGTCCGCCGCCGACCGGGATGAGTTTCATCAGGGGCAAGCGCCAGAATTCGGCCTCCCAAAACAATTGGGCCGCGGAGCGGGGAGCCTCGGCGGCCCGCTTCTCTTCAATCTGCCGTTCGATCTCGCGCACGGCACGATCCAAGGCGGTGGGGCGATAGGGCGCGGTAGGGGGGCCGGCCGGAGCAATGGTGAGAGCGTCCGCCGCGGCGCTGTTATCCAGCGAGAGCTCGAAATGCTGGCCGCAGACCGATGTGGTCATTACGGCCGCGCAAACCAGCGCTGTGACGTGGCGTTTCATGCGGATGCGTCGCTCCATCTCTACCGGCAACGGCGCGCCCGAGCAAGCCCGCTAGCATCCGCGCATCGTTGGCCAGTTCAGAACGCGCGAATATGCTCGCTGTCTCGGAAAAGGAACGTTATTCTCTGAAGTCATGAAGCGCAGGACGCGCGGCAGTCTGTTTTTCGTCGTCGCTTTGGCGGCGGCGGCAGTTTACGGCGGCCAGGAACCGCCCGGCGTTGTCGGAGTCAACGTGACCGTGAAAAGAATCCCGAGCCGGCACGACGTCACGAATGCCTGGGGCATTTTTGCCCTGGACCCTTTGCCCGCCGGCTCCTACACGCTCTCGTTTAAGGCGCGGCCGGCCGCCGAATCCAGGGAGAGGACGACTGATAAGGTCATTGTGGCCACTTTGTACTCGATCAAGATCGAAGGAACGAAGCGTCCCGTGAAGCAAACCGGCCTAACGAGCGATCAACTCGTAGCCGGCATCCAGATACCCGTCGAGGTGGGACCGGGCGCGAAAATCCGCGGGCAAATCCTTCCGGTTGCGAGCAAGAAAATGGTTTGGATACCGAAGGTGCCCGGCTCAAACCTGCCGGGGCATTGGACGGAGGAAGGATCCAACGAAGCTTCGCGCTTTCATACCGAAGTCTACGGCGCGCACGACTGGCAGAACGCCACCCGGTGAAACGGGACTAAGATCCCTTTCGAAACCAGCGAAGCGCCTCTTGCACCTGGCTGGGTCGCACCTCGTGCCCGCCCGGAAAGGTCGTGTGCCGGATGTTGTTAAACCCCGTTCGTCGCATCGAATTTTCCACGGCAGTTTGCTGGTCGAGTGTGGCGATTCGGTCGTACACTCCGCTGCTCAGGAAAATAGGAGTGCGGAGGAAGTCGCGGCCCGGGTTGAACCGCTGGTAGGCTTGCGTGATTCTCTCCTCGTTCATCCCCTCGAGAAAAATTCCCGTCACGCGATAGCCGCCCGCCGCGAGGAGCGGCGCCAGGTAGCTCGCCCGTTTCGCGCCGCCCGATTGACCAGCACAGACGATGGGCCATTTCTGCGAACCGGGAAAGCTCCGGTGCAACGCATCGAGCGCGGCCAGAGCGTGACCGGCGCGCCAGCCGGAGCTGTCGATGCGGGGAGCCGGCTTCGGCCCATCGCCAGTGAGCAGGACCCAGCCTTCCGCGAGCCCAGTCGCACGGTAGTGGTTTATCATGTCGAACCAGTTCGGAAATTGGTGATCGCTCGACGAAAATGCGATGATCACGGGCCACGTTTTCTTTGGATCAAATCCGCGCGGCGCGGCAAGGGTAGCCACGGTGTAGGCCGGCACGGCGTTGCCCCCTTCCGCGACATACGATTTCTCCACGTCAGTCATCGGCACGCTCACGCGGACCGTGGCGCCCGGACTGAGAGCTACGCCCGCGAAGCTCAGTCCCGCCGAAAACGCGGGCCCGGCTAACGCCAGCGATGCGACAAGGGAAACGAGCACCGACCCAACATTCAATCGCGACATCTTTTTTCTGGAATCGTAAGGCAACCGGTCGCCGCGGCGACTTTTCTGAACAAGAAAGTCAACGTCCCCTGGATCCAAACCCGGCGAAAAAGTAAATTTCTCGCGTGGCGAACTTGGAACTCCTGGTCGTCTGCACAGCGATGCCCTTCCCTTGAAGGGTCGGAACTGATTTGATCTCGGTCCATCGGCCATCGCTCTTCGAGACTGCGAGAACTGCGCTGCCATAATACTGCTGCTGATCGCCGCCGGGTTCATCCAGATTAGCAAAGGAAAGTGCCATCGTGCCATCGGCGATCTTATAAATGATCAGATGAACGATGACGCTGCCGCTCTGGTTTAGGCGGTCGAGGCCATAGTAGCCGGCACTCGTC